>JBDNGW010000331.1:0-6613 GCA_041689735.1 Leeuwenhoekiella sp.
AAACACCGGTTTTTTATTAACTATTTCAGCTGAATTCTACTTTTGAAATCTTTTACGCACTACCAAGTGGGACGTTGCAAACGTTGAAAGACCTGACAGGTTTCAAAAACCTGTCAGGTCTGCGCGTTGAAAACAGTCGAAACATGCCGATTTTTAGATCAAACCTGACTGTTTTGGCCCCAAACACCGGGTTATTATTTCTTTTTTTAGCTAATTTCCAGTGTCGAAATCTTTTACTGTTTAAAAGTTAGAACGTTCTAAGCGTCAAAAGACCTCACAGGTTTTTCAAAACCTGTGAGGTCTGCGCGTTTAAAACAGCCGAAACATGCTGATTTTTAGGTTACATCTGCCTGTATTTGGCCTTAAAACAGTGGTTTTTATTGCACATTTTAAGCTAAATTCCACCGTTGAAATATTACTTTTGCAATCAATTTTCGGCTTCTTTCGACAGAAAAAACGGCCAAAAGCTTTTTTTACAACTGTGAACATAATAATTTTCAACGATTCAACAGTTAATCAGTTAAACAACTCAACGGTTCAATGAGTTACCAATTCAACAATCCCAGTAAGCTTTGATTTCAAAAACCACCATAGATAACGTATTTGAGTCCGTCCGGGTAGAGGAGGTCATTGGCGATTTTGTTCAATTAAAAAAATCGGGCAGTAACTTTAAGGGTTTGAGTCCGTTCAGTGATGAGCGCACGCCTAGTTTTATGGTGTCGCCGGTAAAGCAGATCTGGAAAGATTTTTCAAGTGGAAAAGGTGGAAATGCGGTCGCTTTTCTCATGGAGCATGAGCATTTTAACTACCCAGAGGCCATAAAATATTTGGCTAAAAAATACAGTATCGAGGTTGAGGAAACCGAGCAGAGCGATGAGCAAAAAGAGGCCGCAGATGAGCGCGAAAGCCTTCATGTGGTGAGCGAGTATGCCAAGGAATATTTTCAGAAAACCCTGTCGAACAGTGAAGAGGGCAAAGCGATCGGTTTGAGTTATTTTAAGGAGCGCGGCTTTACCAAAGAGACCATAGAAAAATTTGAACTGGGCTACTCGCCAAATTCTTGGGATGCTTTTACCAGCGAGGCACTGCGCAAAGGCTACCAACTCGAATTCCTGGAAAAAAGCGGACTTTCGATTGTAAAAGAGGATGCTTCGACAGGCTCAGCAACCAAGCAATTTGACCGTTTTAAAGGCCGCGTAATGTTTCCCATTCAATCACTTTCTGGGCGGGTATTGGGTTTTGGTGGAAGGATTCTGACTAATGATAAAAAGGCGGCAAAGTACCTCAACAGTCCAGAAAGTCCGCTTTATCACAAAAGCAAGGTACTTTACGGGATTTATTTCGCAAAGCAAAGTATCGCCAAAGAAGATAACTGCTATCTGGTGGAAGGCTATACGGACGTCATTCAGATGCATCAACTTGGCATTGAGAATGTCGTAGCCTCTTCGGGAACGGCGCTTTCGCCAGAGCAGATCAGACTTATTAACAGGCTTACGCCAAATATTACAGTGCTTTTTGACGGTGACGCGGCTGGGCAACGCGCTTCCCTACGCGGTATTGACCTTATTCTTGAGCAGGGAATGAACGTAAAAGTGTGCTCGTTCCCAGAAGGGGAAGATCCCGATAGCTTTTCCAAAAACAACAGCTTGCATGAAGTGCAGGAATATTTAAAGGAGAATGCAAAGGATTTTATACAGTACAAAGCATCGCTATTGGTTTCAGAAGCGCAGGGCGATCCCGTTAAGAAAGCTGGCCTGATAAGAGATATGGTAGAAAGTATCGCGAAAATCCCCGATACCATAAAGCGGGAAATCTACGTACAGGAATGTGCCCGCATCATGGATATCAAAGAAGACGTGCTCTTTAATACCCTCGCCCAAATACGCAATAAGGAAACCAGTCAGCAGGGGCAAAAATCGGTTAAAAAAGGGTCAAAATCCATGGAAGTGGTTCCCAAAGAATCGGTCGAAAAAATAGATAGGCAATATGTACTAGAGCGTAAGATCATAGAATTACTGTTACTTTACGGAGCTCATAAGGAAACTTTTGAGGATCTTGTCATTCAGGAAAATGAAAAAGGCGAACTCGAAGAAAAGCAGGTTTCGCTGGAGCTTTTTGTCTATGAAAAAATATATCTAGAACTGCAACAGGATGAAATTGAGTTTGCCAATGCGAAATTCAAGACGCTTTATGAAAAAATAATCGATGGTCTAACCCAGAATCGGGAAGCGTTCAAAGTAGATAAATTCATAAATCTCGTAGCTACCGAAGAAGCGGTAACCGTTTCAGACATTATCCTCAATGAAGAGAAATATCTTCTTCACCGTTGGGATACCAAAGAAATCTATGTTAAGCAGAAAAAGAACACCATTGCCCAAATTGTTGTGGAGACCATTTTAAGCCTGCGACAGTTTTATATTGATCAAAAAATCGCAGATCTGGCCAAAAATATCAGTCCGGAGGCCAATAATCTTGATCTTTTAAAGGACATTAAAGATTACAATCAGCTGCATCAACTGGTGGCACAAAAGTTAAATCGGGTAATGTGATTTTAAGCAAGCTCTTAAAGATCTGAGGTTTGTAGCAAACGAGCCTGTTGTATCAATTCCGCCAGGCTACTGGCCTCCAGTTTACGCAACAAGCGCGTTTTATAAGTGCTTACTGTCTTTTCATTGATAGCGAGTGTTTGCGCAATGTCTTTATTGCGCTTGCCGGAAGATAGCATGTTGAGCACTTCGGTCTCGCGGCTGCTCAGGCGTTTATAACGGTAGGCGATATTGTTTGAACTGTTCTCATTTTTAGCGAGCATGCTGGAAAGTTCTTTATTGAGATAAATCCCCCCTTTGTTGACCTGCATAATGGCGCTGCGCACGGTTTTTATGGGCGCAAGTTTCCCCACGTAACCCATGGCACCGGCTTTTATGGAGCTCAATGCGTACATCTCTTCAGGATGCTGGCTAAAGATAAGGATCTTGATACCGGCAAATTTTTTGCGCAAGGCCTTAATGCTTGAAAGTCCCTGCAAGTTCGGTAAATCCAATTCAAGTATGAGTAGGTCCGGTATGCTTTTTTCAAGCGAAGCGTCTAGATCTTTTCCGTCTACAACAACGTTGGAGATGATAAAATCATGATCGCTTAGAATGTGCTGTAATCCCTCTTTGATGATGGGATGATGGTCTGCTATTGTAAGTTGGTACATCTAAAATTGACTTCTTTTAGGTAAATATATCTGCTTTATGCCAAAGCACATAAAGTTTCCTAAGATGTTCGGTATATTGATAATTTTACGCGTTAAAGCGTCATTTATTTTAAGCTTTCAGGGATTTCACAGACAGGTATGGCCAGCATTTTATGTTTGTTTGATCTATTGAAACCGGAATAAATTTCAAAAACGGTGCGCTGGCGGTCTTTAAAATCTGTCGCGGTTCTCCCCCGTTCGTTCATATTCATTGCCCATTCCAGTTCGTCATAACTCGCCCCTATTTGATCCTCATCGCTGCGGTCATCTTTCCAAAGACCATCGGAAGGTTTTGCTTGAAGGATGCTTTCCGGAACGCCTAATTCTTTTGCTAGCATAAAAACTTCAGATTTCATAAGGTCTGCGATGGGGCTAAAGTCTACGCCGCCATCGCCATATTTAGTATAAAAACCCACGCCAAAATCTTCCACTTTGTTGCCCGTGCCGGCAACCAGATAACCGTGCAGTCCGGCAAAATAATACAAAGTGCTCATGCGAAGTCTGGCCCGAGTATTTGCCAGGCTCAGGTCAAGGGCTTCATTTTCCTGTGTCATGGGAAGCGCCATTTTAAACGTCTCAAAAGTTTCACTCAGGTTTACGCGTACATCGCTCACATTGGCAAAACGTTTTTTGAGTTGGGCGATATGTTCTTGGCCACGACTTACATGATCTGGCGGTTGGTGGATGGGCATTTCCACACATAAAGTACGCAGGCCCGTCTTGGCGCACAGACTAGAAGTGACCGCACTGTCCACGCCCCCGCTGATCCCTATGACAAAACCATTTATGTTTGCATTTGTGGCATAATCCTTTATCCAGTCTACAATATGATCGATCACTTTTTCAGTTTGCATAAAATCTTTGTTTTTAAATAGTATGACTACCTTTGCGGCGCAA
Organism: Leeuwenhoekiella sp.; assembly: GCA_041689735.1. Taxonomy (GTDB): domain Bacteria; phylum Bacteroidota; class Bacteroidia; order Flavobacteriales; family Flavobacteriaceae; genus Leeuwenhoekiella. Next base: position 4,136 of record JBDNGW010000331.1, read on the forward strand.
TTTTTATGAAAGTGAATTTACAAAAAACAAAAACGTATCCCGTGCACAGGCTGGGTAAAAGCGGCTTTTTTATGATTTTTGCTTTTCTGATGTTGGTTTTTTTTCAAAGCTGTAAAAAAGAGAGGCAAATTCCAGACGACATTGCAGCTATACCCGTGAAGCTTCAGGTGGAACGTTTTGATCAGCGTTTTGCCCAGGCCACCGCAGATAGTATTCCGAAATTAATAAACCAGTTTCCCTATCTTTTTCCAGAACAGTACGACATCGCTTTCTGGCAAGGTAAATTAAAAGATACGTTACAAGTGGCGCTCAACCGTGAAGTGGAAAAAGAGTTCCCCGATTTTGAAACCGAACGCGAAGATCTGGAAATGCTCTTTAAACATATTGAATATTATTATCCCAAAACGCCATTGCCGACAGTGGTTACGGTAACTTCAGATGTAGATTATCGCAATTCCGTAATTTTGACAGACACCCTGCTTATCGTCGCACTTGATACCTATCTGGGCAGTGCCCACAAATTTTATGGTGGAATACAGCGCTATCTGGTTCAGAATTTTAATAAGGAGCAGATTGATGTGGATGTGGCTTCCGCTTTCGCGGAAAAAATACTGGGAAACCGGCCGCAGGGAAGACGTTTTCTGGATGAAATTATATTTCAGGGCAAGCGACTTTATCTCATGCAGCACCTGCTCTCACTGAAAGATCCCAATGCAGTTATGGGTTATACGGAAGAGCAATGGCAATGGGCGCGGGATCATGAGCTGAATATTTGGACGTATTTTGTAGAGCGCAAACTCCTATTCAGTACCGATAGCCAACTATTGCCCCGTTTTATCAACCCAGCGCCTTTTTCAAAATTCAACATGGAATTTGATACCGATTCGCCGCCACGTTTGGGCAGATACATGGGCTGGCAAATGGTGCGGGCCTACGCCGAAAATAATCAAGTGACGCTGCAAAAGCTCATGACGCTTTCAACAGATGAAATTTTTAACAACTCAAAATATAAACCACGCAAATAATGGCCAAAACGATAAAAACCCAGATCAATATTAATGTAGACCTAGATGAAAACCGAGTGCCGGAAACGATTTCTTGGACAGCAGAAGATGGCGGCGTGAAAAACGCACCAGCAAAGGCAATATTGCTTTCTCTTTGGGATAATAAGACTCAGGAAGCGGCAAGAATTGATCTATGGACAAAAGATATGCCTGTAGATGAGATGAAAAAATTCTTTCATCAGACATTAGTAGGTATGACCCAAACCTTTCACCGCGCTACCGATGACGATAAAATGACCGACACCATGCAGGATTTTTGTGATTATTTCGCTGAGAAAATGGAACTTAAAGGGAAGTGAGGTGAAGGTTGTATACTGTAGATTGTATAGTGTAGAATGTATAGAGTATATCGTTAATGAGGGAATATATTTTTGAAAACTGTAGATTGTATACTGTATACTGTATATCGTATAATGACAGTGTACAGTATGCTTTTTTACACTATACAGATCCTTTGAAGTACAGCAAACAGTTAAGGGTCAGTGGATAGTTTCATGCTTTAATATCAAGCAGAATGATGTTCCATAGTTCCTCCCCTTATTTTCAAGGGGAGGTGCCGAAAGGCGGAGGGGTTTTCATCGCTATTTGCAGAAAATAATATCTTCAAAACAACGATTTATCGAATATTATTTAAAATATAACTATGAACCTAACTGCTGACCTATATAAATAGTAAGCAATTATCAATTGTAATTTCGAATTGTAAAATGTTAAAAAACGTAGATTGTATGCAGTATATAGGAACATTATACACTATACTTTTTTACACTATACAAATCCTTCAACCCTTCAAGGCATGAAACTTATCTTCATTTACAACGCAAATTCCGGACTGCTGAATCTTTATAAAGATGTTGCCCATAAGATTTTTAGTCGGCAAACGTATCCTTGTAGTTTATGTGCGATTACTTATGGCGTGCTTAAGGAAAATGATGCTTGGAAAAAATTCCGGAAACATTCAGACCTAAGCATGGAGTTTCATCATATAGATGAATTTACCGCAAAATATAGATCAAAATGGTTGAAAAAGTTCGATTATCCGGTCATTTTAGCCGAAAATATGGAAGATTTGGATGTTTTTATTTCCAAAGAAGAACTAGATACATTGAATGATTCTCAACAATTAATTGATCTCATTCAAACGAGGACAATCAGCATTGAAAACGAAAAGTTGTAAACTGTATTTTGTATAAGGTATACTGTTCTTCTGTAAGGACATTATACAATCTATGGTATACAATATTTGCAAGTTTCAACTTCCGCAGTACAAATGAAAAGTTGTATACTGTATTTTGTAAAAAGTACATTGTCCATACGAAAGACATTGTACAAACTACCGTATACAGTATACACTATACAAATTCCACAACCTCTGTATAAAGTACAAAATCTATCTTTAAGGACATTATACAAT
>JBDNGW010000332.1:0-3966 GCA_041689735.1 Leeuwenhoekiella sp.
ACAGATCCTTAGCGATATACAGGCACAGTTACAATTTAACGAGCTCTTTGCAAATGATTTTGGTGAGCAGTACAACTTTGGCACCTGGCAGGACGGCGATTTCACGACCAAGGGTGGGATCCGCTTCAAGGCTTACGGCCGCAACCAGTCACCACGGGGAGCAAGAAAAAATGAAAAACGTCCCAACTATGGCGTTATTGATGACATCGACGACGACGAAATCGTCAACAATCCAAAAAGGGTCGATAAAGTTGTCCATAACATCCTTGGGGCGTTTTATTTCGCATTGAGTATAAAGGGCTCCCGGCTCTGCATGGGCGGGAACCGGATACATTCCAGTTCCATATTGGCAAACATCGTGGGCGATACGCGTCCCGGTGCCAAGAAGCGCGAGGGGCTTTATCACAGCAAGGTCTACGCCCTGACCAATATCGTAAAGGACGTGGACGGTGAGATCATAAGCGCAGATGTCGCATGGCACCAGCGCTACACTTTGGTTGAGATCGTGCGCAAAATGAAAAAGGCGGGGCCCATTCGCGCGATGAAAGAATTCTTTCACCAGAATGCGGTGGACGGCAAGATCTTTAAGAACCACTATTTCAAGTTTGCCAAATTGCCCCACCCCAAACAGATGCAGGTGATCATCGGTTATTTTGATCCTTCCTTTGAAAATTCTATGACCAGTGACTTTAAGGCCATATCGGTCTGGGGGCTGCGCGGCCAGAAAAGGTATTGCATGAAACGCTTCACACGGCGCTGTGAGGTGGAAGATGCCTTTACGTGGATGATCCGCTATGAGAAGACCCTGCCCAAAAATGTGGGCATCATCTGGTATATGGAGCAGCAATTTATCACCACGCCCATTAAAAACGCACTGAAGCGGGTGATCAGACGCGAAAAGTACAGCCTCTCGGTAATTACCGATACCCGCAATAAGCCCAATAAATATACCCGTATGGTGCGCATGGAACCGGAGTACGCTTCTGGTAATGTGGTGTACACAATTGATGAGGAAAACGACACTGATATGGTGGAGGGCAATAATCAGGTAAAAGGGATCGAGCCGGGATATCGCGCCCCAGATGATGCACCAGATGCAGATGAGGGCGCATGGTTTTACCTTGATCAGCACCAGCACCTTTCTTTTGATGAAATTGATAATAACGCAGCCGTGGGCCAGAGGGAACGCGATCCACATAAACAATATTGATAATATGGCATTTCTTGAAGACGGGGACTTTGATCCCCAAATACGCGGTTGGATCCGCCAGGTGATCATCCAGAACGATCCCGCCGTACAGCGCCGGTCAGAACTGGCCGCACAGGCAGAAATGGAAAGCTACCTGCGCAATAGATATAAGACGGGTGTCATTTTTGAAGCGGTTGGCGAGGCCAGAAATGCGCTCATTGTGATGTATATGGTAGATATGGCCGTTTATCACCTGCACGCCAATATATCGCCCGAAAATGTACCGGAAATAAGGCAGATACGCTATGATGCCGCTCTGGACTTTCTCAAGCGCGTGGCCAAGGGCGATATAAGCCCAGACCTTCCCGAGATTTCAAACGTGCCCGAAGGCGGGGATCCCGACTCCGATAGCGTGTTTCTGCAAATGGGCAGCAACCAAAAATATTCCGAAGGCTATTGAGCCGAAATAAAACACACCCTGAATGAAACCAATTGATTACGTAAAACAAGGTCTCGACACTATTTTCAACCGAACCGAAAAAAAAGACCATGAGAACGCGGTGCTGAAAATGGTCAATGCGATCAAAAGTCAGCGATCGCTCCACCGGAAAGAGATTCGGGAATGGAAAATGGCACGCATGTATGCCTTCGCCACCGAAAAGCCCAGGCGCAAGCTCCTGATCGATCTTTATGAGGATATCCTTGACGATGCCTTTATTTATGGCCGTGCCGAAACCCGTAAGCTGCGCGTCTCAAATAAAGGATTTGCGATCATTAATGGGGAAGGTGAGATCGATGAGGATAAAACAAAGCTCCTGCGCAAAAGCTGGTTCAATCAGTTTATCAAATATACTGTGGAATCGGTTTATTTTGGGTATAGCCTCATGTACCCCACACTTGATCGGGACGGGTTTATCAAAAAGATGGATCTGGTATGGCGTGACCATGTGGTGCCCGAAACCTGTGAGATTTTGACCAGCCCAGAAGATCAGACCGGCGCACGCTTTGATGAAGAGCCCTATGCGCGGTGGATGATCTGGGTAAACCATGAGAAGTTCTTGGGCTTGCTCAATAAGGCCGCACCACTTTACATCTTCAAGAAACACTCCTGGCAAAATTGGGACGAATTTGAGGAGCTATTTGGGATCCCAATTCGTACCGCAAAGTATGCCGGTAGCGATAAGCGCGTGCAGGCCGAAATTGATGGTTGGTTAAAGGATCTGGGCACCGCAGCTTGGGCACGTTTTCCTGAGGGCGTCGAACTTGACATTACCGAATCGAAAAGCCGGGACAGCTTTAACGTGTTCAACGAGAAGCGCAAAGCATGTAATGAAGAATTGGCCACCCTTTTTGACGGTCACTTTGAGACTGCCAAGGATACCGGGAGCCGTGCCAAGGCGGGCAGCATTATAGAAAGCACTCAGGATCTGATCACCCTTGATGACGAAACCCGCGTGGAGTTTGTGATCAATGACCTGCTGATGCCCATGCTGCGCAATATCGGCTATCCCTTTACTGAAGACGATGCCTTTATCTGGAACGAAAATGAAGAAAGCACACCAAAAGAACGTGCGGATATTTTCAAAATCGTAAAAGATCTGGGCTATAAAGTCAAGCGCAAACAAATTGAGACCGAACTTGATGTGGAACTGGAAGACGGTGAAGATGATCCAGAACCGGAACCGCAACCCGATCCAGATCCAAAGAACATAAAGGGAAATTTTGATAAGCCCCACGCACCTAAAGGGCGTGGGGCGGCTCCTGTAGATTACCGCGTGATCAATTTTAACCTGGTCAACAAAATAGGCCCCGATGAAGAAAAGCTGCTCAGGCAGATATTCGACAATCCCAACAGTATCAACTGGGATTATAAAAGCTTTAAGGCCTCGCACGGTAAACTGTTGGATGGGCTGCGCAAAGGCTATGGGAAAATAGACCAGGGCTTTGGCAGTGAGGATCATTTGACCATGCGCTACATGCGGTCAAACGTTCACCGTTTTGGGGTGGAGAAAACACAAAAAGAGGTTTTTGACCTGAACCGGATCCTGAAAGATCCCGAGGTCAACAGCTTTGGCAAGTTCCGCAATCGCGCGGTAAAGCTTTTTCCCAATTATCGGGAAAGTTGGTTGAGAACGGAATACGACCAGGCGTTTGCCACCAGTCAAATGGCGGCACGTTACAACGAGATGCAGGCCGATATTGAAGATGCGCCCTTCTGGAAGCTCTCCGCGATCATTGATGACGGTACCACCGAAATATGCCGATCACTTGACGGTAAGGTTTTCAGAAAAGATGATGCCGATAGCTGGCGTTTCCTTCCGCCCAACCATTGGAAGTGCCGCAGCGATGCAGAGGATGTCCTTGAAGGCTACGACGGGGAACTCAGCAAGATAGAAGATGCCATTGCCGATGATCCCGACGGCTGGGAGCGGATGCAAAAGAGCGGCCATGACATCAACTGGGGCGATGCAAAACAGGCATTCAGCGCCTCGCAGAGCTATCTGAAGGGACTGGCATTGCCGGGCATTGACGTGGGCGATTTCAGCCATAAGACCTTTGGACTTCCGAAAACGGCCAATATTGCCAATAAATCGGTTGTTTCCGAGGTAAAAACGGCCTTTAAAGATCTTGATCAGGACGGTGGTATCGGTAGCATCAAGGATGTGAACGGACTGCCGGTATTTGTGGATGAGCAAACCTTTGAAGGAATGGACGCCATGGTACAAAATAACCTGAAGGCAACTTTAGGCCAGGCCGATGAAATTTACTGGAGCGAG
>JBDNGW010000333.1:0-3110 GCA_041689735.1 Leeuwenhoekiella sp.
GGTATGCCATCGCACCGCTACTTTTTGGCTATTTTCTGTAATTCAGCCGAGCATTTACCCACTTCATCTAGCATTATTTCTTGTGCATCATCAATTATTTTATCAAACAACTCATCAAGCTGGTTAAAGCATTTAGTCGTTGGATAGATTCCTATTTCATTAGGATTGTTAAGCATTTCACTTATTATCCTTGTTCTTTCTATCGTGAATTCTGATTTATTCATTTTTTTTAGTTTTCAAACCCGTTATCTCATTAAATGAACTAAACCTTTCTGGCTGTTTAGTAATTGATCCATCATATAAAATTATCCACGCTGGAACATCCACGGCATTGTTTAAAAAGTCCTCTCCAAGCCCTGTAACCTTATACGTATATAAAACATCCTCAGCCTGTTTAATAAGAGCCCAGTTTTCCAAATCTTTAAATAATTTACGATCCTCAAAATTATCCCAATGAACCTTAACGTTCCCTATAGATGTTGAAAATTTCGAATAAAACTCTTCCAGGAGATTACACATCCTCCGTGTAATCTCCATTCGAATAATTTCACACTGCTGCCTGCAACACGGACAAATAGTTGGGCCTTTACGCAGCCGATCTTTCAATTCCTTTTGCGCCTGTTCTAAGGTCTTGCTCATTATCTATCTCCTTTATTTAGCATTATCTTTTCTTTCAATGGGCTAATACCGCTTCATCGAGTTTCTGTTGATCTACAGCTAGATAATCCATTGTTACATTCGGGCTGGAGTGATCCATAATCATCATTGTAGCGATAATATCATTTCCTGTGTTTTTATATACCCTATTAGCAAAGGTTTTCCGGAAGCTGTGAGTAGCTACATTTTCCCGAATACCCAGTTTATTAAAAGCATCCTTCACAATACGATAAGCTTGAGTGTAAGAGATGGCTTTATTTTTACCCTTTCTGGATTTAAAAAGAAACCAGTCAAAGGAGAACCCATCCACGGTGTATAATTCACGGATATAATCCATTAAATCTTCTTTCAATAGGCTGTTAACAATTACTCTCCTTGGGTTTTTGGACCCCTTCATGTTATTCCGCTTCACATGAATATTATCAACGACAGAAAGACCTCCTTCTGATTTACGATAGAATACATCTCGTACACGTAGGCTGAGCGCTTCCGATACCCTGTAGCCGGCCCAATGTTGAACTGAGAATATCGCCCGATCCCGTAGCTGATCGTTTTCGGAGAAATAATTCATTACTAATTCAAATTCCTGATCTGTGAGGTCTCTGCATCCTTTCATAATCCAGCCGCTTTTTTGAGTCTTTAGTTTTAATCCACTCGTATTGTAGTAAATAACTTTAATAGATGCAAGTAAAAAAACCCCCCAGATGGATTATGTCTGGAGGGAGCGGATGTAGGATATAAGCGCGAAGAATAGCAACGCAGCTTAATACCTCTAACAATACCAATAATAACAGAAATGTTTAAGATTTACCACGTTTATTACGAAGATCTCCTGGTATCAGCCTGTTTGCTTCTTCCTGAATGATTTCAGCATCCTGAATCTCTCCGGTATCACTTACAACACCATCTGGAAGTGCTGGTGCCTGAACCGTAAGGTTATTGTTATTGATAGTCGTATTAGATCGTTGTTGCTTAGCCGGCCCAACACGATCTAAGAAATCAGTGATGGCTCTCATCTGAGCGCGACCAATATTCTTTTCTCCTGCAGCTGTTTGTGCTAGATTCAATACCACCTTTGGCAGATATGAAAGCATGACGTTCTCACCTTCATAGACGGCTTCTTCCATCTTAGTAAGGCGGTTTTCGGTACAATATCGATCCCAGGAGTCCGCACGGTTAAGCCAGTCATGTTCTACACTCCATTTAGTGATCTGTCCAATAGATTGATCGTTACCATAAATGATCTTACCCAGTTTACTATGAGAGCGGTTGTGGGCCCCTAAATCCAGATATAACAGGAACGCACTATAAGAAGTAGGGGTTTCATTTTTGGTTTGATCCCACGCATTAGCATTACCTCCTGATCTTGCAATCTGTGTGCGGTTTTTAGTCTTGTCTTGAAGGAAAGGTGCTATCTCTCCATGTAATAAATACGAACTGTTATAGTCGCTCATAGGGGCTCCTTAGTGGCACTGGGGTTATATGTTAACTAAAAAATATATAAAATAGGGATTTTTTAAAAGCAATCTCTCTGGCAGTGGCCATTATATAATAGCAATCAGGTACCAGGTGTTTTTTTGGGCTGCACCCCCTCTAATATAAAGTGTTTGGGGCCCCCTTTCACAATAAATAAACACCAGCTGTCTAGCTTGATGTAACCAGAGAAACTGCACAAGATATAGACGGATTAGATGCAAGCCAGTCGGCTGCTTGAATGTAAGGTAATACCAATTACCTTACATTGAAATACCATCAAAAACGTATCGGAGGACATTAAGGGCAATGGTTTCGATAATATGAGTCAATAGTTTTAATGAAATACCATCAAAAACGTATCGGAGGACATTAAGGGCAATGGTTTCGATAATATGAGTCAATAGTTTTCGTTCTAAGGCGCTAACTTTCTCGAGGCAACCCCTACTATCACCATAAACGTCGTTTGCAAGCGATGAGGGCAGGGTATAAATCTTGCAAACTAAACACTTATTTGATGGTTTCATCAAATGACCGACGGGGTTTTGCGGGGGTAAAACCATGCCATAAAGTGCCGTATTTTGGCCATGAATTTTAATGAATTTTGATCAAAAAACACCCATATCAAGAAACTAAACACGTTATGAGCTGCGTAAGCAACGTCAAGAAGTTTATTGATTCGATGAATAGAGAGCATGGAGGCGGTTTTCACTATTATTTCATATGCCCTTTTTTGACCCAAGAAACTAATTTTCATCAAGAAGTTTCGGCATGATGGCATTGTTCTCCGATAAGATTTGACCCCCAAAAAAAAAGCAGCGTGCACTAAGTAGGGAATGATACACTCAAAGCCGTATAAGGCTGTTTTCATCTACTACGCATAAATAGGACGTATTTTGCATATAATAAGACAAGTTTATTGTTTATATCAATAAGTATGTTTATATTGATTTACACCAAAAACCTAAAAACCTTAGAAC
>JBDNGW010000334.1:0-10727 GCA_041689735.1 Leeuwenhoekiella sp.
CAAAGTGGAATCGCTGCTCAGCACCGTCATAGTATTTGTGGATGAGCTCAATGCCTATTTTACGATCGATAAGAAAGAGCTTCCCGGCGAACTGCAATTTGGCCCAGGAACAAAGGTGGAACCCGCCCAGATTCCCAATAATGCGAAGATTAAGTATTTTATGATAGGGTGGTAGGGAGTAAGTTTTGAGTTTAGAATTATTTCAACGTGTAAGGCGCTGTACTGAGCTTGTCGAATTTAGAGTTTGGAGTTCAGAGTTTCGGGTTTAGAGTTTTAAATTTAGGTTTTGATTATAGTATATTACAGCACTTGCAATACAGCTGTAATTTTCCAAAGTAAATTTAAAATCATTTGAACTTTACTATTCAACACATGAAATGGCTTTAATTGTTCCTGCTTTTCCTAATTAATCTTTGTGCAGTACAAAACAAGATTATCATAAACCCTTCACATTTACAAATACACACCTCAATATGGTTGTGGAAATCTCCGCAGGTACCTACATATGATTGAATATGACCACAATAAATAACTTGATTATAAGGTGATTACCATTCTCGCAAATGAGAAACTTCAACATTTAATAGCGCCATCGTGGGAAGCGTTCAATTTTAAATGTCCCGCTGTTCGCGAAATTTTGGCTTTTTGGATTTCTCATTGTAATCAGGAAGTTGAAACAAAAATTGAAAGTTGGGGAATGAAAATAAAGCCCTTGCCGAAATTAAAAAATGGCAAATAAATACGGAATAACAGTTATTTAGGTCAATATTTAAACTGCATTAAAACATTAAAATCAAGTTAATTACTAAGAGTTGAGCACTTGTTTTTGATATTTTTACGGCATAAAATTACACACTCAATGGTCAAAACACTTGCCTTTATTCTTACCCTTGCTGGGGCCATCGCACTTGTTATCGGGGTTATGGGTATTTTTAAAAGCTTAGACGTGGGACTGAGCCCTTGGGCGCTCGGTATTCTTGGGATCATTTTCTTTTTTGCGGGTATTTCCCTATTCAAATATGCCAATCAGGCCGGTAAGGGCTAATTGCAATAAGCAACCCAAACTCTATCAATAACCACTACCTTTGATATCCTTTAAAAAGGTGACTATTTATGCGCAACAGCTTCAAAAAGTTTATTGCCAAATTGCTGGGCGGCTATATTAATATATTGGCCTATGTAGCTCCAGAAAAAGCAGCTGCCAAAGTATTTTCTCTGTTCAGCACCCCTAGAAGGGGCAAAATAGGAGCGCATCATACTGATTTCCTGAATCCCGCCCGTAGTGAAAGGTTGCCCTTTAAAGATATGGAACTGCAAGTGTATATATGGACCGGTTCTAGGGAGACCGTTCTTCTTGTGCATGGCTGGGAAAGCAATACACACCGGTATAAAGTACTTATAGAAAAGCTACAGAATAAGGGCTATACGATTATCGCATTTGATGCTCCAGCCCACGGGTATAGTGACGGCCTCAATCTTTATGTACCATTATATGATGAGGCGATGCAGCTTATCAAGCTAAAATATGAGCCTGCCTATGTGATAGGGCATTCCATTGGGGCGATGACTGCGATTTATAACCAGAACAAGCATCCCGATGCCCATGTAAAACACATGGTGATCCTGGGTGCTCCAAATAAACTTGAAGATATGTTGGCGGAATCTGAACAGCTCCTGGGACTAAGCCGCAAAAGCACCCAGGTAATGGACGCGTATTTTAAAAAACATTTTGGCTTTACCAAAAGAGATTTATCCAGTGCCTCTTTAGCGGAAGCTATAAAGATTCCCGGGCTTATCATACACGACAAAGATGATAGTATTACCCCCGCATATGGCTCTGAAATCATTCACAAACATTGGCCAAATTCTTCATTGATCTTTACCACAGGGCTCAATCATTCCCTTTACAATGAGAAAGTAGATGAGATTATACTAAAATTCCTGAAAGGGGAAAAAATACCTTCGGATGAAATAAATGTGCAAACTTCAGCAACTATCTCTGAACAAAAATCCTTTGCCGGAAGGCAAGTTGTGGTAAAAAATTAATTTTGAATTTAGACCCAGAAGATCGGATAAATTGTTTGATCAGCAACGGCAATTAAAAATTTCTGGTGGAATTTAATACATTAATCAATACCTTAAACCATGGATCAGGATCAACAGACCCGTTTGAACAAATACCTCAGTGAGATAGGTTTCTGCTCCCGCAGAAAAGCTGATAAACTAATCGAAGAGGGCCGCATCACGGTAAATGGACAACTTCCTGAAATGGGTGTTAAGGTGACCGGTAACGAAGAAATCAAGGTAAATGGGAAGAAAATCGAGAATAAACATGAAAAAACGGTTTACCTGGCCTTTAATAAACCCATGGGCATTGTATGTACGACAGATACGCGCGTAGAAAAAGATAATATTATTGATTTCATTAACTATCCCACACGCATTTTTCCTATCGGAAGACTGGATAAAGCAAGTGAAGGACTCATTTTCTTGACCAATGATGGCGATATCGTTAATAAAATCCTGCGCGCCCGCAACCAGCATGACAAAGAATATATCGTAGACGTAGACAAGCCTATTACCCAGCGGTTTATTGAAGAAATGACTTCCGGAGTGCCGATACTGGAAACTGTTACCCGAAAATGTGAAGTTCATCAAATAGGCAAACAACGCTTTAAGATCATCCTAACACAGGGCCTAAATCGGCAAATACGCAGAATGTGTGAATATCTGGGCTATAAGGTTACCCACCTGAAACGGGTGCGTATAATGAACGTGAACCTTGATATTCCTACAGGCACCTACAGATATCTTACTAAGGTGGAATTAGAAAACCTACATGAAATGCTAAGCGAAAGCAGAAGTATCCCTTCCGATCAAGACCTGGACAATAAACCGTCAAAATCAGAAAACCAATACCAGGTTTCCAGGAAAAGACGTGAGAGGGAATAATATTTAGTATCCAACTGCACTTAATAAACATCTGTTAAGAGAATACTTTAGCCCAAAGTTTCTTATTATTTTTAATGGTCTAAAAAATCGTTATACCATGGCAAAAAACACACGGCCCAGTATCAAAAACGAAGAACAATATGACGCGCTCATAGCGCAAGGCTATAGTCAGGAAAAAGCGGCACGTATCGCAAATACTCCAGATGCCGGCAAAAAAGGGGGGGAAGCAGAAGACTATGAAAAGCGCACAAAAGACGAGCTTTACCAGCAGGCCAAAAAAGTAGGGATTGCGGGCAGATCAAAAATGAACAAACAAGAACTGATTCACGCCCTACGCAACAATTAATTATAACCATAAAAACACTTGACCCAAATTATGCCAGCACCTTTTCATCTAGCAATTCCCGTTGACAATGTAGCCAAAGCCCGCGCATTCTACCGCGACACGCTCGCCCTGCGCGAAGGACGTAGTAGCGAGGACTGGGTAGATTTTGACTTTTTTGGCCACCAGTTGGTCATTCATTATAAACCCAAAGAAGAAAACACCGTTGTACACCATAATGCGGTAGATGGCAAATCAGTGCCAGTGCCCCATTTTGGCGTAGTGCTAGAGTGGCAACAATTTCATGATTTTGCTGAAAAATTGAAGCAGAAGGAAATTCAGTTTGTCATTGCGCCCTATATCCGTTTTAAAGGTCAGGTGGGTGAGCAAGCGACCATGTTTTTTTATGATCCTTGCGGCAACGCGCTAGAATTTAAAAGCTTTAAGGATAAAAGTCAACTTTTTGCCTCATGAGTACAGGTAAATTAAAACCCCAACTCGTACGTCAGCTTTTTTTGTTGCTCCTTATACTGTTTTTAACGGTATTGATCTTTAAGGAAATCACACCCTATCTCTCTGGATTTTTAGGAGCAATTACACTCTATGTCCTTTTAAGAAAATGGATGGAACAATTGGCACGGCGTAAATGGGGAATACCATGGGCGTCCGCTTTTCTTATGTTTTTGTCCTTTATCATCATTTTGGTGCCCATTAGCCTTATCGTGATGATGCTAACCTCAAAAATAAGCAAAGCAGTAAAGAATTCAGAAAAGGTTACCCAGGCGATTAAATCACAAGTAAATGTCTGGGAATCTGATCTGGGCTATAATTTGAGCGATAGCATAGATATTAATGCCATAACCAATTGGGTTTCCACAAATCTACAGGCACTTGTGGGAAGTACCTTTAATGTCGCTATTGCCATAGGGATCATGTACTTTCTACTTCATTACATGCTCGTTTATAATAAGCAAATGAAAGAAAGCATCTATGAATATATTCCGCTGGGCAGCGACAACGTAAAAGATATTGGTAGGGAAAGTGTGGCGATGGTACGTTCCAACGCCTTGGGAATTCCACTTGTGGCATTGGCGCAGGGCATTATAGCCCTTATAGGTTATTTTATATTTGGCGTACCTGATCCCTTTTTCTGGTTTGTGATTACCGCTATAGGTTCTATGATTCCTTTTGTGGGTACATTGATAGGTATTGTTCCTGTTGTAATCCTGTTGTATTCTACCGGCAATGTGGCCCAGGCCATTGGCGTTGCGATATATGGCGTTGTAGTGGTAGGCTCTACCGATAACATCATACGCCTTTATGTATTGGAAAAGTTGGCTAACGTGCATCCATTGGTAACGCTTATTGGGGTTATCGTTGGGGTTCCCCTATTTGGTTTTATAGGCCTTATTTTTGGCCCCTTGCTCATAAGCCTGTTCCTGCTTATTTTGAAAATCTATAAAAGGGAATACGGCAATTCTTCGCCAGCAACGCAAAGTGAAAGTTAGTGATGTTTGCAAAACATGCCGCCTGCTGGGTTCGCCCTACTAAATAAAGCTCGTGCTCATCTGGGATGAAGATTGTGGACTTTGTAAATGCTGGTTAGTGAGTCGGAATAAGATGATCGGTGAACTGATAGATGATCGCCCTACTCATAAACCAGAAGTAGATTCCAAAGATATTGTCTCTGATTAATTCAAAAAGGCCAGCCGACTCCTAGAGACCGATGGGTTATTTTCAGTGGAACCGATTCCGACTGCTGCAGCTTAGATTATTCAAAGAATACCCATTATCTTTTTCATAATTGGCATTTAAACTACGATTGATTTGTATCACTCGGCAGTCATGGCAATAACTGAAGTGCAAAACAACGGATGTTTCTGTTTAAAGTTACCCATGGCCTTATCGGTAAAAACCCACTTTCTTCGTACCAGAGTTTAGCTAAGATATTGTGTCAGCCTGATTACCGACAAAGGTAGATTTGAGGGAAATTCTAAAAGTATTTATGCCGTATCAAGAAATTTCAGTTGAAAATATTCTTCCCCCGAAAAGTTTGGGAATAATTTTTTACGAAAATCGCCTGAAATACCGTTTTTCAGCATGCCTTATATTATATCATAACCTATGTTTCAAAGTATTAATGATTGATACACTGTCTTCTTTTACTGTAAATTTTATATTTGGTTGTGGTAATCATCTAATATATTAAATTTGCCTTCCGTGTTGCGAAGAAAGAATAATCCTTCACCGCAAAAAGCTATAAATGTTACGGCTCAACTAAAAACAAATTATGCAAATATTAGGTATTGATGTAGGTGGTTCTGGTATAAAAGGAGCTCCTGTAGATCTCGTTAAAGAAGATTTTCTGGAAGAGCGCTTTAGACTGGATACCCCCATACCGCGCAAACCTAAGGCGATGATAGAAACCATAGGCCAAGTGGTTAAAGAATGGGATTGGAAAGGACCAGTGGGTGTGGGTTTTCCTACTGTCATCCATAACGGTAAGGCCATACAGTATGGCAACCTTGATCCTGAATGGCTAGGGCTACAAGTAGACGATATGATCGCACAACATATAGGCCTACCGGTCTCCGTAATTAATGACGCCGACGCTGCCGGTCTTGCGGAGGTCACTTTTGGTGTGGGAAAAGGCGTTAAGGGACTTGTACTTACCGTAACCGTGGGTACGGGAATAGGTAGCGGCATGTTTTATAACGGCCAACTTATCCCCAACTTTGAACTGGGCCAGATGCGCTATAAAAAGAATAAAACCATTGAAGAGTATGCTTCCAGAAAGGTAAGGCTAGATAGTAACATGAGTTTTAAAAAATGGGGCAAGCGCTTTAATAAATTTCTAAAGCTTGCCACCACCGTTACCAGCCCCGACCTTATAATTATAGGCGGTGGTGCGAGTAAAAATATAGATGAATATATAAAATACCTTAACGTACAGTTTCCCATACGTGCCGCTCAGACACAAAATAATGCCGGTATCATCGGTGCCGCGCTTTGTGCAAAACATTTTCTGGAGATAGAGAAAGAGGCTGAAAACAAAAAATAGATTTTTCGTTGGTTAAACACAGTTTTAAGGCTAACTAAAGACTTTAGAAATCGATTAAAAACAGGCTATTTTATGCTAAAACAGTCATTATGGAGAATAAAGTGGTTGTTTCTGTCAATGATTTGGTCGTGAAACTAAGGATTTATAATGTTATGATTATAATTATCTTCAAGTGAAAATTACCTGTCTCTAAAATATTGTTGTATATACGTAAACACTCCTTAGATTTTAGTTGATCTTGAGCCATGCAACTTTGCTTAGTATGACAAAAACCCTCTTTAGTTGTTTAAGCGAACATTCATAAATAGTGTATCATTAAAAGATATTTTTCATCTTTTGACAATGTTGACAAAACAAAAAATAAAAAACCAGTTGCAGCAATACCGTGACCGCATTGCAGAATGTGGCGTAAAGGAAATTGGCCTATTTGGCTCGTACGTAAGAGGCGAGCAACACGAACAAAGTGATATTGATTTTCTAATCTCATTTGAGGAAAATAAGGAATGCTTCGACAATCTGATGAAAGCATACGACCTTCTAGAAAGTATTTTTAAAAACAGGAAAATTGAAATTGTAACGACAAATGGTCTCCGTCCCTTTTTGGGCTCAAATATCTTAAATGAAGTAGAATATGTCAATTAATGACAAATATCTACTGAATCACATTTTGAAGGAATGTAATTACATCATCGATCACACCCCAAGAAGTTTCGAAGAATTCATCAAAGATGAGACATTGACCCGCGCCTTTGTACGCAGTTTGGAAATCATTGGCGAAGCCACCAAAAAGATTTCTTCAAAAGCCAGATCTAGTGAAGGAATAGACTGGAGTAGAATGGCCGGAATGCGAGATAGGCTCATTCACAACTATATGGGATCAACTATATAATCATATGTGATGTAGATGTAAATAAAATCCCAGAATTATAAGTAAAAATAACAGGCCTGCTGAAAAAACAAAACTATTCCCCCTTCGCCGTACGATGTCTTTCCCGTGCCAAAAGTGTATTTTTCAGCAACATAGCAATGGTCATTGGCCCCACGCCACCAGGAACGGGTGTGATAAAGCTCGCTCGTTTGCTTACATTTTCAAAATCCACATCGCCGGCAAGATAATAACCGCGCTCCTCGTTCTCATCTGGTACGCGGGTGATGCCAACATCAATTACCACGGCGTCATCCTTGATCATTTCGGCCTTTAAAAAGTTGGGGATGCCCACAGCAATGATAACAATATCTGCCTGCGAGGTGATCTGGGTAATATTTTTAGTAAATTCATGCGTAAGCGTAACTGTAGAATTGCCCGGGAAACCACTTCTACCCATCAAAATACTCATCGGCCTGCCCACAATATGGCTACGACCTATAACCACGGTGTGTTTACCTTTGGTAGGAATCTCATAACGCTCCAAAAGTTCCAGAATACCGAAAGGCGTCGCCGGGATAAACGTACTCATATCCAGTGCCATCTTACCGAAGTTGGTCGGGTGAAAACCGTCTACATCCTTATCTGGATTAACAGCCAACAGCACCTTTTGTGTGTCAATTTGGGGGGGAAGCGGCAACTGCACGATAAATCCATCTATATCCTCATCTTCGTTGAGCGCTTTGATTTTTTTTAGGAGTTCAAACTCACTGGTCGTACTTGGCATACGCACCAAGGTAGACTCAAAACCTATACGTTTGCATGCACGCACTTTACTGTTTACGTAGGTCATACTTGCCCCATCACTCCCCACGATAACAGCCGCAAGGTGGGGTACTTTCTCTCCCCGCTCCTTCATTTTTGTAACCTCTTCGGTTATTTCAATCTTAATATCGTCACTTATCTTTTTGCCGTCCAGGATTGTCATATTTCAGTGTTCAGTGTTCAGTGTTCAGTCGCAGTTGCAGTCTCAGTCTCAGTCTCAGTCTCAGTCTCAGTCAAAGAAATCAACTTTTTTGCGTTACACCAAATTTTATTGGGTTGTTTATCATGAAGTTGAGCAGTTTACCAACTTCTTTCGAATTACTTAAAGTTTTAATTTTTTGGTCTTCTGAAATATAATTCCAGGCTTCGGCAAAAACTATCCAAGTTTGAGTTTCAGCGTTCTCGGCATCTGCATCTGTCAATTTGCTTATAAAATGATTGACATACCGTCTTTTTCTGTATGCTTCGCTCAAGTTAGCACAGACAGCACGTGAACTTCTTCTTATTTGATCGGTAAGGGAATACTTTTCTTCTTTTGGAAAGGTTTTGGATACCTCAAAAACATCCATCGCAACCACAAATGCTTTCTTATATGCCAAAAGTTCCTCTACTCCCAAAATCTATTTTTTTTCCTATTTACCGCACTGCCTACTGCAACTGCCTACTGCAACTGAGACTGAGACTGCCCTCTGAACTACTTCATTTTATTCATCATCTGCATCATCTGGCGGCCGCCACCGCCTTGCATCATTTTCATCATTTTGCCCATTTGGTTGAACTGTTTGAGCAATTGATTGACTTCCTGTACCGTGGTGCCAGAACCTTTGCTGATGCGCTTTTTACGACTGCTGTTTATAATAGTTGGTTCGGTGCGTTCCCCTGGGGTCATGCTGTGAATAATGGCCTCGATCCCCTTAAAGGCATCGTCGTCGATATCCATACCTTTTAAGGCTTTTCCGGCCCCGGGGATCATCCCGATGAGGTCTTTCATGTTCCCCATCTTTTTGATCTGCTGGATCTGTTTGAGGAAATCGTCAAAACCAAACTGATTTTTGGCGATTTTCTTCTGTAATTTCCGCGATTCCTCTTCATCAAATTGTTCTTGGGCACGTTCTACCAGCGACACCACATCACCCATCCCCAGGATTCTGTCTGCCATCCGCGAGGGATAGAAAATATCAATTGCTTCCATTTTCTCGCCCGTACCTATGAATTTTATAGGTTTATTGACGACAGATTTTATGGAAAGTGCGGCACCACCGCGAGCATCACCGTCCAACTTGGTAAGCACTACACCGTCAAAATTGAGGCGATCATTAAAGACTTTGGCCGTATTCACCGCATCTTGCCCGGTCATGGCATCTACCACAAACAAGGTTTCCTGCGGTTGTATGGCTTTATGAATATCAGCAATCTCGGCCATCATCACCTCATCTACAGCAAGACGACCGGCGGTATCAATGATCACCACATTATGGCCGTTCTGTTTGGCATAGGCGATGGCAGCCTGTGAGATCTTTACAGGGTTTTTTTCTTCGCGATTGGAATAAACTTCCACATCAACCTGCTCACCCACTACATGCAGCTGGTCAATCGCGGCGGGACGGTACACGTCACATGCTACAAGCAAGGGCTTTTTAGCCTTTTTTGTTTTGAGGAAATTAGCAAGTTTACCGGAAAAAGTGGTCTTACCAGAGCCTTGGAGCCCAGACATCAAAATTATGCTGGGATCGCCAGAAAGATTGATACCTTCTGCATCACCTCCCATAAGCGTGGTAAGTTCGTCCTTCACCAGCTTGATCATTAGTTGGCCGGGTTTCAGCGAAGAAAGCACATCCTGACCCATGGCGCGCTCTTTTACCGTACTGGTAAAATCCTTGGCGATTTTATAGTTCACATCGGCATCTACCAGCGCGCGGCGCACTTCTTTAAGGGTTTCGGCAATATTTACTTCGGTAATCTGCCCGTGCCCTTTGAGCACGTGCATCGCCTTATCCAGCTTATCACTTAAATTGTCAAACATAGGTTTTCATTCAGATTTCAAAAGGCAAAAATAAGGATTTGGGCGGGAAGAATAAAAGTTTATTTGGGATTGAGGATGTGCGGATTTGGGGATTTGAGGATGTGCGGATTTATGGATGTGCGGATTTGAGGATGTGCAGATTTGAGGATGTGCGGATTTGGGGATTTGGGGATTTGTTTAATTGTGTACTTGTTTATGTAAGGGCAGGGTCGTTAATTTTTCAATTTCTATCTGTGGAGAGGATTGCGTATTCAAAATTGTCTGACCAACCGTCTTTTAAGGGCAATACTTTTCTTTTTTGACCTTCTCGGGTCATACCCACTTTTTCCAAAACCTTGATGCTTCCCAGGTTATTTATGGCACAACCGGCTCCTATACGATGTAAGTGCAGCTCATTATATCCAAAGTCCAGTATTTTGTTTACCGCTTCCGTAGCGTATCCTTTTCCCCAGAAGTCCACATGGAATTTATACCAAATTTCAGCATTTTTGAATCTGTGTGTGCCTAAATTCATTGCAATAAGGCCGATAAATTGATTAGTTCCGTTTAATTCTACTTTAAAGGTGAAATGGTTTTGGCTCTCATCGTTATTTTCTGCAATCCAATTTTCAACTATCCTTTTTGTGTCATCCAGGTTTTTGGGTATTCCCAGCGTGTTGTACTGATCGGTTTCCGGTAA
>JBDNGW010000335.1:0-6883 GCA_041689735.1 Leeuwenhoekiella sp.
TAGTTGCGATCACAAGAGATGAGAATTTCTGTCTTTATTTTTAGCTCTTTTTGACTATTTCATGATTTTAGAGTTGGTACTATTTTAAAGTTTACAATTCCATTTTTTTATGTTCCCCTTTCTTCTGCATATCTTCGATAAACCACGCCGGATTTCCGCCTTCATCCCTTCCTAATCTTGCGCCGGGAATGGGTGGCGTGTTGAGTTCGGCAGCGCGGGATTTGATTTTTTTTGGTTCGCTCGCTAAGGCTTTTGACGGAAAAAATCCGGCAACAATAAGCTCGTCAACACTTTTGATAAAAATTTGGATCAGTTTATCAATATCTCCTTCCGTATAGCTCGTCGTCAGGAAACAAGGAAAACCGTCCAGAATATGGATACCTTTTTCACGCATGAGCACAAAAAGCAGCTCTGAATGGGGTATTTCTGTATGAAATTTCAACCGCCATAGCGAACCGAAATGCACGATCTGCATTGGGAGTTTACGGGTTGCAAAGGCAATGTTGAGTTCCATGGCTAAATGCGCTGTCATTTCTGTCAACTGTTTTTGCAGATTGTGCCCTCGTTCCTTCATATGAATTAAGGAGGCTTTAGTCGCGGCAAGGGCCAAGGGATGGCGGACAAATGTACCGGCAAAATAGGTAACGCCGATCTCTGGATAAGAATCATCGCCGTATTGCCAGAAGCCGCCGTCAAGCGCATCCATATAGTTTTTCTTGCCCAGAATAGCACCTATGGGCATGCCACCGCCTATGACTTTACCGTAAGCCGCAAGATCTGCTGTAATCCCAAAAAGGGCCTGTGCACCACCGGGATGCATCCGGAAACCGGTAATGACCTCGTCAAAAATGAGCGCCGATCCTGATTCGGTGGTTATTTTACGCACTTCTTTCAGAAAATCCACGGGCTGAAAGTCCGGCCGGCGGCTCTGTACAGGTTCTACAAGTACGGCCGCAAGTTCGTTCGCCCGTTCACGGATGATATTCAGGCTTTCTTCTGTACCGTAATCCAAGATCAGCATATTCTGCACCGTTTCCGGCTGTATGCCTGCCGCTGCTGGGAAGGTTTTTAGTTTTCGTGAGCCTCGTACGATAGCTTCATCATTGATGCCGTGGTAAGCACCGGAAAAAGCGACGATCAGCGAGCGGCCTGTGACAGTTCTTGCGATACGCATGGCGCCCAGCACCGCTTCTGAACCGGTGTTGCAGAGGGCGGCACGGTCATGGCCCGTAAATTCGCAGAGAAGTTTGCAGACCTCCCCGGCCAGTGGATGCTGTGGCCCCACTTCATAGCCGCGCTCAATCTGCTCGTGCAATGCCTCTTTTATAAAATCAGGCTGATAGCCGAAAATACAGGAGCCAAAACCGTTGAGAGCATCTATGTATTCGTTGCCATCTATATCCCAGAGTCTGTTCCCGGCAGATCTTTCAATGACCAAAGGATATATCAGTTCTTTGGTGAGTGGTTTAAATCCGGAAACCACACGAGGATCGGCCATTATTTGACGATGCTTTTGAGCGTATGCTTTACTGCCAGCGGTTTTTTTGTTGTATCGGGTTATCAATTCTTTAAGGAAATACTGCTGCTTTTCATCAAGAACGGCAGATTGCATTTCTATTTTCGGCGATGCACCAAAGGGTTTTTTATGTTCGGATTTTTCATCCTCGCTACGCGCATCGGTTTCTGGATTTTGAGCAAGGGTTATTTGATTTATCGCTTGTCCATTGGATTGTGGAATAGGTATGCCGGTCTTTCCACTCTGTAAAAGCGCTACCTGTTTCGCCAAAGTTTGGAGTTGCTGTGAAATAAGACCCAAAGTGGATTGTTGATCTTCCGTATTATGCAAGTTAAAATCAACTGCTCCAAATGGCATGCTGTCGTTCAATTGAAACGACAAATCCTTTTGTGGTTGTGCGGCAAATTTTTCAGCTGAAAGGTTTTCGTCCAGATAATTGGCCAAAAGATCAGGAGTTCCGAATTCTTCATTGAGTTGACGGAAGGTCAAACTCTTTTTTGCACGTCAGCGCCATTTGGGTGAGGATGAGGGAGTCTAGCCCAAGTTGTAAAAAACTGTGGCCATAATCCGAGGTTTCCAAATCAATTCCTGAAGTATTTGAGATGATTTCAGAGATTTTCCGAAGGATTAGTGCTTTTCGCCTGAAAACTGCGTTGGTTTTTTCGTTTGTATTGACCGTTGCCGTTGAGGTATTATCATTTTTTGCGATACTATTTAATGTCTGGCTTGGCGGATGGATCCAACACGGTTTTCGGTCAAAAACATAGCTTGGTAAGGCAATTTTCTGACGGTCTTGTCCGTCATAGAATGCAGGCCAATTGGGCTCCAATCCTTGTAACCACAATTCGCCCAAAGCATTTAAAACTCCGTGATATTCATTTTCTTCAATTTTTGGGATGGGTAAGCTTGGTGTGCATTTTAAGGACTTTCCTTCTTTTTTCCGGAGGGTCAGCGTACTTAGACTGTGGCCGGGACCAACTTCCAGCAGGAGTGGATCTTCCATTTTAAAAATGGTATCCACCGCATCGGTAAAGCGTACGGTTGCACGCATGTGCCCTGCCCAGTAATCAGGATCAATAGCCTCGGCATCGGTAAGCCATGTTCCGGTGACCGTAGAGATAATGGGTAATTTGGGGGCGTTACGTTTAACCTGTTCCACCTCTTTTTTGAAAATCGGCAAAACGGGATCCATCATGGCGGAATGGAAGGCGTGGCTTGTGGATAACTGCATGCTGGGAACTTCCTTCTCCTTTAACGCTTCCGCGAAAGCGTTAATGTCATCAGCAGTGCCGGCCACTACCGATAAGGTTTCAGAATTTGCCGCAGCGATCGATAGGCCGACTGGAAGGATTTTGCGTAAATCAGCCGCTCCAAGCCTTACGGACAACATACTTCCTTCTGGAAGAGCACTAACCAATTTTCCGCGGACAGCGATCAGGTGCAGCGCATCTTTTAGGTCGAAAATCCCTGCCAAATGTGCCGCGACAAATTCCCCGATGCTGTGACCGCAAAGTGTATTAGGGCTGATTCCCCAACCCATCCAGAGTTTTGCCAGCGCATATTCGGTAACAAAAAGAGCGGGTTGTGTAAATCGGGTGTTTTGAAGGCGGTTTTCGGTTTCGGAAGTTTCATTTTTTGGATAAAGGATATCGCGGATGTCCAGTCCTAAATCGTCCGTTAAAAGTTCGGCGCATGCATTTACCGCTTCGCGAAAGGTTTTTTCGTTTTCATATAATGCCCTGCCCATCTGCGGGAATTGTGCACCCTGACCGGGAAAGAGAAAAACGGTTTCGCCCGGAGCGGTCTTTAAAATGGCTGTTTTGGTGCTATTATTGGAGTAATTCCGTAAGTTTTCAGCCGCATTTTCATGATTTTCCGCAACCAGAAAAGATCTTTGGTTGAAACTTTCGCGCGTCATGCTTAGGGAATAGGCCACATCCGCAAGGGATTTATCAGTTGTGTTTTTTAGATAACTGCCCAAAGCGGTACCGTAACCTTCCCGACTAGTTTTAGTCTTGGCCGACCAGGTGAGCAGTTGTAATGGACGACCGTAAGTAGAAGGTATTTTTGTTTTCTTGGGATATTCTTCTACCACAACATGAACATTCGTCCCTCCTACACCAAAGGAACTCACTCCCGCTTTCCGAAGACTTCCCGACTTCCAGTCACTTAATATTTCATTGACGAAAAATGGACTGTTTTGAAAATTGATGGCCGGGTTCGGTTTTTCAAAACCCAGGGAAGGCGGAATCTGTTTGTGTTTAATCGCCAAAACCGTTTTAATAAGTCCGGCTACACCAGCAGCTGCTGTAAGATGACCCATATTGCTTTTGATAGAGCCCAAAGCGCAATAATTGTTTAATGCTTGTTTGCCAAAAGCCATTTGCAGCCCTTCAAACTCAATGGGGTCGCCCAGCGGGGTCGCCGTTCCATGGGCTTCGATATAGCTGATTTCAGAAGGCAAGACCTGCGCATCACGAAGCGCGCTTTTAATGGCATCTGCCTGACCCTGTGTGCTAGGGGCGGTAAAACTGCCTTTGTTGCCACCGTCATTGCTTATACCCACACCTTTGATAATGCCCAGAATCTCATCGCCGTCTTTTTCTGCGGCGGCCAGGTTTTTCAGAAGTACAACACCGGCACCGTCGCTAAAAACCGTGCCCGTACTCGAGGCATCAAACGAGCGGCAATGTCCATCAGCGCTTAACATGGAACCTTCCTGATAAAGATGGCCGCTTTCCATGGGCGCGGTAATGCTGGATCCCCCGGCCAATGCAGCATCGCACTGCCCATTGCGAATGGCCTCGACCGCTTCTGCTACAGCGAGTAAGGAGGTGGAACAGGCAGAATGAACGCTTACCGTAGGCCCCTTGAGGTTGAAGTGGTAGGCCGTGCGCGAGGCGATATAATCCTTTTCACTCACCGTATCGACTTGAAGTTGACCTACTTGTTCGATTAATTCGGTATTGGGAAGCACGTTATTTCTATAATAGGAATTGGTGCCTGAACCTGCGTAAACCCCTATTTTCCCCTTATAATGTTTTGGCAGGTGACCAGTTTGTTCCAATACTTCCCAAGCGATTTCCAGAAATAACCGCTGCTGCGGATCCATGACTTCGGCAAGTCTTGGACTTAGACCGAAAAAAGGGGCATCAAACGCTTTTGCGGAGGGTACAATACCGCGAGCTTTAACATACAATGGATCGTTGCGAAATGCTTTTGAAATGGTTGGATCCAGTTCTTCGGAAGTGAAAAAAGTAGTGGTTTCCTTCCCTTTTTTCAGGACTTCCCACAGTTCATTTATGGAGTCAGCACCGGGAAACCTTCCTGCCATACCGATAATGGCGACGCTTTTTGAATTTGAAGATGGTTTTTCGCTCTTTTGTTCTGAAATATTTTTAGGCTTTTTTATGTCTCCCTGATGCTTAGGCCAGGAATCGTATTCAGCATCGGTTTTCAGGAATTCTGAAAGTGCTGCGATAGTTGGGTACTGGAAGATTTTGGTAACCGAAATGCTTAGGTTGAGGCGTTTTTTCATAAGCGAAACCACCTTTTGAGTCAGTAGAGATGTGCCACCCATTTCAAAAAAGTTATCGTCAATGCCAATGCTGGGCACCTGGAGCTGCTCGGTCCATAATGCTACTATTTCTTTTTCAACAGGCGTACGGGGTTTCCTAAAAAGCGGTGCGGAATCCGGTCGCGTATATTGGGGGAGTGGAAGATTTTGTTTATCAATTTTACCGTTTTCGGTGATCGGAAATTCCTTGATCCACATAAATATAGAGGGGATCATATAGTCGGGCAACACATTAGCGAGCTGTTTGCGAATACCATCTGCATCCTCATCAGCACCTGTGGATTGCAGATACGCCACCAG
The DNA here is from genome assembly GCA_041689735.1 of Leeuwenhoekiella sp. Lineage (GTDB taxonomy): Bacteria > Bacteroidota > Bacteroidia > Flavobacteriales > Flavobacteriaceae > Leeuwenhoekiella. Next base: position 5,394 of record JBDNGW010000335.1, read on the forward strand.
TTTTGGTTCGCCTGGAAGTTTGTTACTCACGATTACCGTTGCGCGGTTCTCTTCGGTCAAGGAATTTAATACCGTTTCGATTTCGCCGAGTTCTATGCGATGGCCCCTAACTTTTACTTGACTGTCAATCCTTCCCAGGCATTGTACTTGACCATTGGGCAACTGCTTACCCAAATCGCCCGAAAGGTATATTTTCCTGTTCTTTCCTTCGTGAAAAGGATCTAGGATAAATCGCGAGGTATTGAGTTCGGGACGGTTTAGATATCCTAGTGAAACTCCGGCACCGGCTATGACGATCTCACCGATCACGCCGAGAGCTACAGGGTTTCGGTTATTATCCAACAAATAAACTTGAGTATTGGCAATCGGTTTTCCTACGGTAACGGGATCGTCCTCTTCGGTAATTTTTGTCAGTAATGCACAAACCGTTGTTTCGGTGGGGCCGTAAATATTATAAACTTCGCTACATTTGGAAAGCAATTTGCGGGCTAATGATAAGGGAACGGCCTCGCCACCAATGAGTGCTTTAAGTCTCAACGGTTTTTCCCAACCGGCATCCAGTAAAATTTGCCAAATGCTTGGAGTTCCCCACATAAGTGTAATCCCTTCTTTTTTTAATTTTTTGAGCAATACTTCACCGTCCCGCCGGGTATGGTCATCCACAATGACTATGCAGGCGCCGTGGAGTAGGGGCAGAAAGATTTCCATGACCATGGCATCAAAAGAGATGGTGGTGACAACAAAGACTTTATCGGAAGCACTGATTCCCGGTTCGTTGCCCATGGACTGCACAAGATTAATCACATTGCGGTGGGAGACCTTTACGCCTTTGGGGATTCCTGTCGAACCCGAAGTGTAGATAATATAAGCAGATGATTCTGGAGAAACTTTAGTATCGAGCGGACTTTCGGAAATGTCTTGAGAATTTTTTATTGCATCCTCGATAAAAATTGTCCGTGCTTTAGGAGATAGGTTTCCTTTCTGGGAATTGCAGATAAAAAATGCAGCCTCGGCATCCGCGATCATGAGTTGCAGCCGTTTATCAGGATAATTGGTGTCTATGGGTATATAGGCGGCTCCACATTGGAGCGTGGCAAAAATGGCTATGATCAGCTCCGGTGAACGATCTAGGGAAATAGCAATATGCTGACCGGGACGAACACCATATGTCCAAAAATAATACGCCGTTTGATCGATCTTTTTTTGCAGCGCGGCATAGGTGATTTTTTCATTACCGACTTTTAGCGCAAAAGCATTTGGTGTATTTTCCGCACGTTCGTTTAAAAGATCATGTAGTGTGGACTCGGGAACATTTAGAATAGAACCATATAATATGTGCCTATGCTTTTTTTCAGGCATAATGTTGTATTGTTAAAACTTGTGTTTTCACAAATTTTCATTTGTTCTACCCATGTAAAAAAATCATGAACAAGCTATCATGATTTTAATTTAATATGGATGAAAATTTATAACTCATTATAATTTGGGGA
>JBDNGW010000336.1:0-5735 GCA_041689735.1 Leeuwenhoekiella sp.
AGGTCTTTTCGAAAACATACTAACTTTCCTTGCTAAGTTGGGGGATTTATAATAACAGAAACTTTTAAAAGTCGTAGTGATTTTTTCGAATAATTCGGTCAAATCGCTTCAAAAACTGCCCAAAATACCTTAAAACCAGTTAAAACTTATCTAAAATCGGGTAGTTTTTTGCAACTGCGAAAGCAATTTAATCTTGACGTTTTTTTGCATAAAATATCATCCTTTCCAATGAAAGTCATTTGTAAAATATTTGAATTATAAATGGGATGGCTTATGCCTAAAATTAACCTAAAAACCGCTTAAAAGTCACTCCCAGTCAAAAACCCATAGATTCTTTAAACTTCCCTTAAAACTATTACGTATTTTCGCCTCTTCAATTAAATGCATGGATTATTTGTTGACCATTGTGGTGCCGCTCTACAACGAGGCCGAAAACCTGCCCCGCGTGGAAACCACCATGTTGGACTATCTCAAAAGCGCTGCTGCAAAATCGAAAATTCTTTTTGTTAATGACGGTTCTAGCGATGGCAGCTTGCAGATCGTACAGGATATTTGCGCCAGGAATCCCGATTTTGAATATATTTCCTTCGAAAAAAACTGCGGACTCAGTGCAGCCATAAAAGCCGGTTTTGATTATACTGAAACGGAACTTGTAGGCTATATAGACAGCGATCTACAGACTTCCCCAGCCGATTTTAATACGCTTTTACCATTTATAGGCGAATATGATTTGGTTACCGGTCTGCGCGGCGCGCGGAAAGATAGGTTTATTAAGAATGCCTCAAGTAAAATTGCCAACAGTGTGCGGCGTGCTTTTACCCACGACGGAATGGACGATACCGGTTGTCCGTTAAAGATCATAAAGACAGATTATGCTAAGCGAATCCCCATGTTTAAGGGATTGCACCGTTTTTTGCCGGCCATGGTTTTATTGCAAAATGGAAAAGCAATTCAAATTCCCGTAAATCATTTTCCGCGTGTGGCAGGGACGGCAAAATTTGGGTTTTGGAACCGACTTCTAGGTCCCTTATTGGACTGTTTTGCCTTTCTATGGATGAAGAAAAAGTATATTAATTACAAGGTCGAAAAGCGCTCTGATGCATAGTCCTTGGTGGATTTATATGGTAGGGTTTTTTGCCCAGCTCCTATTTTCTGGCAGGTTGGTATTGCAATGGTTACTTTCTGAAAGACAAAAAAAAGTACTTGCGCCGTCCACTTTCTGGTGGCTCAGTCTGGGCGCGTCCTTTCTGCTTTTCGTTTACGGATATTTAAGGGATGATTTTGCGATCATGTTGGGCCAGGCACTAACCTATTTTATTTATATCCGTAATTTACAACTGCAGGGACAATGGATTAAAACACCGCAAATTTTTCGTATTTTTTTACTGATTTTCCCTATTTTGATTGTGATTTATGGGTATAATAACGGCGATTATGATATTGAAAAACTCTTTCAAAATGCAGATATTCCACTATGGTTGCTTATTTTGGGCAGCGTGGCCCAGATTATTTTTACGCTGCGCTTCATCTACCAATGGATCTATTCAGAACGAAAAAAAAAATCAAGTCTTCCCTTGGGTTTTTGGATGCTCAGTCTGGCCGGTGGTGCGCTCATTCTCACGTATGCGATTTTACGTCGCGATCCCGTCCTGTTCGTTGGTCATTTGATTGGCGTTTTTATTTATATCCGGAATATCAAATTCTCTTTTGGCATAGATAACTCATGAGTATTCCCGAAAAATATCATATTCCGCTGCTGTTTTTAGCATGTTTCTTGCTGTTTTTCACGCATTTGGATGTGCTTTATGCGAATATCATGGAAGCGCGCAATTTTAATACTGCTCGCGAAATGGTAAATCATAATAATTGGATTCTTACTACAATGAATGGTGAGGCGCGTTATGAAAAACCGCCGCTGCCCACGTGGCTGGCTGCTATTTCAGGCGCTGTTTTTGGTTTGGATAAGATTTGGGCGCTTCGTTTACCTTCAGCACTGATAACCACTTTTCTGGTCTTTTTTTTCTATCGTTTTGTTGATTATTTAAGCCGAAACAAAGAAATCGCGTTTAATGCCGCGCTCATTCTTGCCACTTCGTTTTACATTCTTTTTGCTGGCCGCAATGGGACCTGGGATATTTTCGCCCACGCTTTTATGTTGGCCGGGATCTACTATCTCTTCCGGTTTTTTGTACCGAATTTGCCGGCAAATATAGATTCGGAAAATACCTATACAAACGCCATCCTTGCTGGTATTTTCATCGGTTTGTCGTTTATGAGCAAAGGTCCGGTGAGCCATTTTGCGCTGCTGTTGCCCTTTCTTATTGCGTATGGACTTGTCTTTCGATTTAAAAACTTTAAGTCAAAAATACTTCCACTTCTTCTAATGATTTTTATAATCGCAGTTTTGAGTTCGTGGTGGGCGATCGCTGTTTATTTGCTCGATCCTGCTTCAGCAACTGCCATTGCCGACAAGGAAGCTACCGCTTGGGCAAATCACAACACCCGCCCATTTTATTACTATTGGAGCTTTTTTACGCAAAGCGGAATTTGGACAATTCCTGCTTTTATCGGCTTGTTATATCCCTATTTAAAAACCCGGGTGGAAAATTTAAAAGTTTATAAATTCTCCTTGGTCTGGACGCTTGCTGCGGTGATTTTACTTTCGCTTATTCCAGAGAAAAAATCACGGTATTTATTGCCAGTATTAATTCCGCTAGCGTTGAATACTTCGTTTTATGTCCAGTATCTTTTTCAATATTTTTCCACTTTAAGAAATAAAAAAGAGAAATTTCCGGTCTATTTCAATTTTGGATTGATCGCAGTGATTGCTATTATCGCGCCAGTTTTGGGTTATATTTTATTTCGTGAAAACTTACGCGGTTTATGGGGCTGGTTTGTCCTATTCAGCATATTTTCACTCTTTATCGGTGTTTATATTTTTCGCTTTTTGGCGGAAAGGAATGCGCCTAAAGTATTTTACCTTACCATTGCTTTTGTATGTGGAATCGTGGTTTTGGGCTTTCCGCTAGTCAAAGCAACCTACACAAATACTGATTATGCTGAACTTAAGCCAAAAGTGGAATCCCTAAAAGAACAAGGGGTAACCCAGTATTTATTCACAAACGGCTCTCCGGAACTTATCTGGGATCTTGGGCAGCGCGTTCCACTTATACAGAGCGCCGGGCAGACGCATTTTCCCGCGGAAAAAAAGTTCGCCGTATGGATGATGTCCAGTGAAGAAGTTGATTTTAAATCGGTATTCAAGAGCTATAACCTTCAATATAAAATGGAGATCGACGGAAATATCACTTCAAAAAAAGACCGTAATTATAAAGAACGGCGAATAGCCAAACTCTATTTTGTATCACAAAAACAGTGATTTATGCCCTAAATGACCAATTTGTTATGTAATGTCACTTCGAGTGCGTGACGTGAGGAGCGAGTATCGAGAAGCTTTCTACTGAATGATCATTGTCTAACCAAATTGATCTCGATACGAATCTCCTCGGCTCACGCCCCGAAAATTCACTCGATCTGAATTCTGTTATTTTTAAAGAAGTATTTTGAATTTTGAATGTCACTTCGAGTGTCCCGTCCAGATAATCATCGGGATCATCGGGATGTATCGAGAAGCTCTCTACTGCAATGATCATTGTTTAACCAAATTGATCTCGATACGAATCTCCTCGGCTCACACCCCGAAAATTCACTCGATCTGACAGAACATTTGGTTTTATAATAAGCTACCGAATGTCACTTCGAATGTTTTTCGTCGAAGCGATAGTGCAGACTAAAATTATATCGAGAAGCTTTTCACTGAGATGTTCATCGTTTAACCAAACTGATCTCGATACAAATCATCTCGGCTCGCGCCTCGAAAATTCACTCGATCTGACAGAACATTTGGTTTTATAATAAGCTGATCGATTGTCACTTCGAGTGTTTTTCGTCGAAGCGAGAGCGCAGACTAAAAATGTATCGAGAAGCTTTCGACTGAGACAATTATTGTTCCAACGAACTGATCTCGATACGAATCTCCTCGGCTTACGCCTTGAAAATTCACTCGATCTGACAAACTGATCTCTATACAAATCTTCTCCGCTGGCGCCGCGAAATTAATTCGAAACAACACATTTTTTAGATCGAACTTATTTTTTCTGGCTTATTAAAATCCCAAATTGCATAGCCAATTACGGTAAGATATTCGATAGCAACCAGCCATAGGTTTTCGTCTACTTTGTTTTCGCCGTAGGCAGAATAACTTAAAAAGACCATACCGCTCCAGAGGATCGGAAAGCGGTATTTGGTAAAAATGCACAACAAAAGTGGAGTGGCAAGATACCAGGGATGCACGGTGGTGGCGAGCATAAAATAAAAACCTGCCGCAAAAAGCATTGCCGGAAATAAATCCCTGAGCGTATTGTTTTTTCTGAAGAATGCAAGAAGTACGATAAAGGCAAAAATAAACTTGGGCAAGATCGTTCCTATTTTCGCGATCATATTATAACCGCTGACTTGAAAACCAATCCAGCGGAGGATGTAGTAAACGCTGGCATTGAATTCGAATTTATGAAACCAAAGATCGATCGTGGCGAGAAAATCAGGAAAGAATTCCGAAGAAATGAAAGGAATAAAGGTTATTAGGGCGGTTAGAAGTACAATCGCGTAAAAGGCAATAGGCTTTAAAATTCCTTGCTTTTTTCCTTTAAAAATGTGTTTTAGTTTTTCTGGAATACTTTTATTCGCAGGAATATCTTTGATCAGAAACTGCCAGAAAACCGGCAGGAACAACAACGGCAACAGTTTTACCGAAACCGAGATTCCCAGAAAAAAAGCGGCCCAGATCCATTTTTTCAACACTAAAAAATACATTGAAGCTAGTATAAAAAACAGCATTACACCTTCAAAATGTAGGTTTCCGGTAAGTTCTATAATAATAAAAGGATTGAGCGCATACCAGAAAATACGGTGTTCGGGAAGTTTTAAACGTTGTAATATCTTACGGCCAAAGTAAATAACGCCCAGATCTGCCAGAATGATCATTATCCGCAACGAAATGATACTGCCCAAAATACCTTTCCCGCTAAAAACCGACGCCAAGGCGAAAAAAGCCTGATTTATGGGTGGATAATTAGTATGGTGCGATGCGCTGAGCGTTCCCATACCGTTGAAAAGTTGGCGGGAATTTTCAATGGTCGCAGTGCCGGTGTTCAGCAGTTCTGTGGGCGTGAATAAATACGGATTAATACCCGCCAACAGCAAGCGCCCATCCCAGATAAAACGGTAAAAATCCTGTGAAAGTTGGGGCGTGGCAATTAAGAAAATAAGCCGAAAAACCACCGAAATGGTCACTAATACAGTCCAGTTTCCCTTAAAAATCGAGATGATTTTGTGGGATAAAAAGCAAAGCGCTGCATAAAGTGTAATGAGCTTGGTAAAATCCCAGCGCTGTAGATCGTAGGCAAAGGACCAGTAAAATGCCAGCGCACTTAAAACAACGAGTAGCTGTATTTTATGAGTCTTTATTAGGGACGACATTTAAAATATGGGAGTTTGGAAGCAATGTTGACTTTTTGTTGTAGAAAAATCGATTTTATTTAGGATCTGTTAAGAAATAAAGTGACCGAATTATAGGCAGTTATTTTGTTTGACCACAAGGCGAAAAACGCAGGCATAGCCGTAGCTATGACGAGTATTTTCAACCTGCCTACCGGCAAAGGCAGGCGCAGTGGGCG
>JBDNGW010000337.1:0-3788 GCA_041689735.1 Leeuwenhoekiella sp.
AGCGATGTACTCATTTTCCCCAGTTACCGGGAAGGCTTTCCCAATGTTGTGTTGCAAGCTGGCGCCATGGGCCTGGCAAGTATCGTAAGCGATATAAACGGTTGCAATGAGATAATTGAGGAAGGTGTAAATGGCATGATCATTCCGGTTAAAAATTCCTTAGCTATTGAAGAAGCGATTGAACCATTGGTGAAAAATCCCGAAAAAACAATTCAAATGAAAGCCGTCGCACGACAGATGATCGTAAGGATCTGTTCAGAAATAAAGTGACCGAATTATAGGCAGTTATTTTGTTCATCAACAAGGCGAAAAACGCAGACATAGCTGTAGCTATGGCGAGTATTTTCAACCTGCCTACCGGCAAAGGCAGGCGCAGTTGCTGGGCAAAAGAACCCATAGAAATGGGCAGGTTATTTCTAAACAGATCCTAAGTCGGTATGATCAGGAAATGGTTTGGGAAGCCATTTTACAAGAATACCGAAATCTAGAGAATTAAGATTCCCAAAACCATAATATAGTATGACCTCAAATTACAAATCCCCATGTACGTAAATTTCATAAAACCCACACTCGATATTTTTTGCGCCACGATTGCATTTATTCTCTTTCTGCCCGTTTTTTTAGTGGTAACCTTTTTGCTTTATTTCAGCAATGAAGGAAACCCTTTTTTCTATCAATCCAGACCAGGTCTGCATGGTAAAATTTTTAAGATCATCAAGTTTAAATCAATGAGCGATAAAAAAGATGCCAGCGGTAAATTGCTACCAGATCATGAACGCATTACTAAAGTGGGTGCATTTGTACGTAAATCTTCACTAGATGAAATCCCGCAACTCCTCAATGTTATCAAAGGCCAGATGAGTTTGGTAGGGCCGCGCCCGTTGCGGGTGCGATACCTACCCCTTTATAATGAAGAACAGCGAAGAAGGCACGATGTTCATCCCGGTATCACTGGCTGGGCACAGATTAACGGTAGAAATGCGATCTCTTGGGAAAATAAATTCAAATACGATGTCTGGTACGTTGATCATATCAGCTTTGGCCTGGATCTGAAGATCTTATTCAAAACCGTAAAAAAAGTCTTTATGTCAGAAGGGGTTTCCGCTTCCGAAGAAGTTACCATGGAAGAATTTAAGGGAACTCCTTAATATCTGTTTCAAAAGGATAAACAATCCTGTACTAAAAGCGTAGGGGTTTTTAAAACAGGATTGAAAGTCCCTGAATTTTAAAATGCAGATAAAATCGCAATAGTTTTGGAATTAGATTTTTACGCATTACTAAAGTATTACGGTAAATTGTAGGGTTTTAAAGCCTAATTTGACATTTATAAAATCTGCCAGAAAATGACTCTTTTTGGCCTACGACCGAAGAAATACTTGGTTATAGCAAATTACAGATAGGAATCCAGAATAGGTTTAAAGCCTTTACCATATGACTTTTGCAAGTGGGTCTTATCCCAATTGTGGTTGCCTTCCAACAAAAATGGACCATCTGCGGTGACCACCACGTCCCATCCCACGGTACGTACCTGCGGAATTACTATTGTGGCGCGGCGAACCAGATCGAGAACTTCTTTATAATATGGGATTGTTTTTTCCACCACCTGCTCTCCCGTTATGGGATGAACTTCATAAATTTTGGGCTTGCCTGGATCTTTGTACTGGACAGGGCCAATAATCAGTCCCGTTTCAACATCTATCGCGGCAGACACGCCACCCGCATCATAATTGTCCACCGGCTTGTCCGTACCCATTCTCAAAATGGCCGCGATAATATCAACGTGTCCCTCTTTATTTAAAATGGTAATTACCCTGATGGTGCTAAGCGCAATGGGCGACATCTTTTGCAATACCGGATGCTGTTCAATAAAAACTTCTATAAGGTCTAGGTTTTTCTGCGCAATATCCTTTAAAAACCGCTCCACAGTAACCTTATTGACCAAAAATTGGTCACTCTTAATTTCCACTTTAAATTTTTCAATACCCGCACCTACCTGTCCGCCGCTATTTTTCACAATGATATAGTTGGGATCATTTAATTTCAACCAAGCCTCAAAATCAGCAGGTGGTTTCCCAGCAGGCACATAATGGGCATGACCGATGTATTCCTTAAAAAGTTGATGGAATTTCCGCTTGTCGCCAAACTTATCAATGTGCCGGGCATCATTGAGTTTTTTTTGGAACTTGTACATATACCAGGTGCTGGCATAGGTTTTTGCATCAGGGCCGGGTGTTTTATAAAAACCTAGATAAAAATAATCCAAGAAGGCAGTGTCGTTCTCAAAGAAGTTGGTCATCATATTCTGGAACACACGCGCTTTACTTATTTTTTGGGTCTTTGAAACATAGTCCAAATATTCAGAAATTCGGCTATAATCTGTGTTTTTTATAAGATAGGGCAGGTAAACAATCTTCATCAGTGTTGCTTTTTAGTTGCACGTTATCGAAATCTAGTACCTGAATTGCCCGATTTTAGCGCCAAAATGGTAATTTTATTGCTTCCTAATAGCTGTTTATAGAAAAAATCTATTGATTCCTTTAAGCCTCTTCCAGAATTTCTTTGAACAATGGATGTTTTAGATATCCACCGTAGGCAATATCGGACATAAACAGCGAATTATTGTCATTACCTTCTATAATGAGCGGCCCGTTTTCAGAAATCGCGACATCCCAGCCTATCATTCATTCTATCCGGAATTAAGGCAGTGAACTGGGTAACAAGGGCACAAGCTTCTGTAAAATAAGGGATTTGAAACCCGCCGAAGGCGAAATGTGTATCTGGATGCTCAGTAAACCGTTTACCACCAAAGCGCAAAAGTTGAAAGCCTTCCTGAGCCAGGTTTTCTTTCTTCAAATCAAGGGAAACATAGTACTCGTCAGAACTTGCATTATCCACATTGCTGCCGCCAGCCCCGGATTGTATCAAGGCAAAAAGAATGTGAATTCCCCCCTTTTTGTCAATATACGTATCAAAGAATTGGCCGTTTATACTGTCCAAATAGATTTTTTCAAGATCGGCATGCTGATCAATGGTAATTCTGATTTGGTTTCAAAATGCGTTGAAAACAGCAATCATTCCCTGTTTTCTCAATAATTCCTTATAGAATCATTAAAGTCCAAAATTCGTAGGAATTGAATTCTACATTCATTTTTTATCAATTTTACCCGTCAGTAAGTAATTACATTCTGTGAAACAAACATAATAGTATTAGTAAAAAAGCTTAAAATTTTGCTACAATTTTAAGTTATATTATGAAATAATTGCCAGATTCGCTTAAATAGTCTTTAATTTCGTTGGAACGGTTGAAATCTTCACAGGAATTTAGCAATAGAAATCAATTTGTATAATTGTTGGGGACAAAAAATGGTTAAATTACCCGAGTAAAAAAGTCACGTAATAAATTCAACTTATTTTATACTATTTTTACCGAGGAAACTGACATTTTGTATAAAATACGAGCTTGTTTAAACCTCCCTGTTATGCCTTGGCACGCAGGGTCAATCTAAATAGAATTTCTTGCGATAGCTATCGGGATTTCGGTTCTTGCTAAGTATAAAAATCCGTGAATATCGCGATATTCACGGATTTTTCGACAATGCCATGCCTGCCTGCTGGCGAGGCAGGGTTCACAGTCCCAGTAGCTATGCGGGATGCAGAGCATATAGAAGTCAGTTTAATAAAATCTGAATCAATTTATTATTGAAATGAAAAAATGTGTCATTATAGGAGCTGGAACATATGGTCAAGGGGTGTACGACAAAAATCCTATTAAGCCGCTTTTTGTAATA
>JBDNGW010000338.1:0-4704 GCA_041689735.1 Leeuwenhoekiella sp.
CTCTAAAAATCAAGATAAGCAATAGTTTTGGTAGGGTCAACGTCCTGCGTTAAATCCTTTAAAACCCTTGTATCTGCATTTGAATAAAGCGTATGTCTTACCGGAGTAGTTTCCGTGGCATCTACAAATAAATTATTTTTCGTCAGAATCGCTTTGATCTGTCTGGCCACGGCTGCGCCGGAATCTATGACGGTCACCTCTGGCGGTAGCAGTTTTTGAAGTACAGGAGTCAGATATGGATAGTGGCTGCAGCCCAGTACTATATAATCCACATGTGCGTCGATCATAGGTTTAAGATACGTTTCGAGTAAACTTCGTGTTTCTGGGCTTTCTATTCTGCCAGCTTCTATGAGTTCCACAAGACCTGTCCCCACGATTTCTATAACCTTTATTTCACTGGCGTAGATACTAGATGTTTTTGCAAAAAGAGCGCTGGTTAATGTCCCTTTGGTGGCGAGAATACCTATTGCTTTATTTTTTGAGGAAAGTGCGGCTGGCTTTAAGGCAGGCTCAATACCCACAATAGGCAAGTCAAACGCGTTCCTCAAGTAGGAAATTGCATTTGTAGTCGCCGTATTGCAGGGAACAACGATCATTTTACATCCAAAATCGACCAATTTTTGGGTGTTTTTGATTGATAATTGAATGATTTCCGCTGCGCTTTTTTCACCATAGGGAGCGTTGGCGCTATCGGCCAGGAAAATTGTGGATTCGTCAGGGAGCAATTGCACAACTTCCCGCCATATGGAAGTGCCTCCCACACCACTATCAAAAAACCCTATAGGACCTTTTTCTGCCATAGTCTAAGAATTATTATTGTTCGATGATATTTTAAAAATATCTGAGAATCACTTAATAGCAAGGAATTGAGTTACATTTATTTTTTTGGCCTCACTTTTAGATTATTCGAGATAAGAACTGTGTAAAGGAGATTATTTATGATATCATTTGGCGATCTGATAATAATAATGAAATCTTGCTACAATCAATTCATTTGTCTTTCAGCGAAGCAGTTTTGGTCTTTAAGTGAACGCTAGTGTCTAAAAATAAGAAAACCGCCTTTAAAAGGCGGCTTTTCAATGCTTATTCTATGATTTTTCAAGATAAATAATCTATGTGGAAAAGGCTCAAGATCTATTATCCTATAATTGTTGCCAATATGTACTCAATAGATCGTGAGATATATTCTTCCATCAAGATATTATATACCCAATGCTTTTTTTACATCAGACATTAGATCATACCCGTCTGCCAATAATAAACCAGTACCTGTGGTGCTGTCCAGCACATAGTTGTACCCTTTGTCACGAGCCACTTTTTGAATAGTGGTACGTGCTTTTTCATAAACTGGCTTTAAAAGATCGCTCTCCTTTTTCTGCATGTCCTGCATTGCGGTCTGGCGGTACTCAACGATTTTATTTCTGGTTTGTTCCACCTCTTGTTGACGGCTCATGTTCTCTTCATCGGTTTTAGTTTCCGCTTCGCGGCTGTAACGCTCCATGGTTTTTTGCAGCTCTTGACCCATGTTCTGCATTTCTGCCTCATAAGAAGATTGAATTTTCTGCATTTCTGCCTGGGCAGTTTTAAAAGCGGGCATTTGCTCAAGTAATTCTTGAGTTGCAATATGTGCAATCTTAGAATCCTGTGCCTGTGCAATTGCGCTCGTTCCTAAAATCAAAGCGATCGCTAAAACTAAGGTTTTCATTTGTTTCATTTTAAAAGTAATTTTAATGGTAAGTATTATTGATTATATACGTTTTTAACGCCATTTCTTGTCTTTATTCAAAACCACCTAATGGCTAAAGGTGTTTTTTCTAATTTATGGAATCTTTTTGTCGTTTTCGGGACTGCATCACAGAATCCTTGACCCTTTGTCTAGATTGCAATATGGAATCCTTTCTGGCCTGGCGTGCCATTAACATTTCTTGCCTGCGTTGTTCTGCTGTGGGTTGTTTGTTTTCCTGTGCTGTACCTGCTGGCGCGGTCTCGGCAGGACTGCTATTATCGCGGGCGCCGGTAATGGAATCCCTGCGCTGTTCCCGTTCTTGAAGTATGCGCTGGCGGCGCTCCTCAAATTCTCGTTTTTTGGATGCACGTAGCGAATCCCGCTCTGCTTTACGATCCTGTACAAACTGCTCCCGCTCATCCTGCTTGGCCTCGGTTGCCTTTTCCCGTTCAGTAATCTCGCGATTTTCTTCTACGCTGCGGGCTTCGTCCTCTTCCAGTTCTTTGCGGTCTCCTCGGTTATTGACCTGTTTCCTGTTTGACGAGCGGTTAATGCTTAAAAGTACTTGATCGCTTACATCGTTCCGCTCATTGGCATAAAGCATGACCAGATCTGAAGATTTATCAAGAATATAATCATATTTACGTGCTTCGCCCAGTTCTCGCACCGCATTGAAAACTTGATCCTGTACCGGCTCCACAAGGGTGCGGTTCTGGATCATTAAATCGCCACGGGGGCCAAAACGTTTCTGCTGATACTCAAAAAGTTCATTTTCTATAAATGCAATCTCTTCTTCTCGTTCGGTGATCAGCTCCTCGGTAAGCAGGACACGTTCATTTTCGAGTGTTTTTTTCATTTGCTCAATGGTGCTCTGTTTTTTTTCAATCTCAATCTGCCATTCATCTACCTTAGCGTTCAGTAGTAACTGTGCTTCTTGATATTCGGGCACATTTTCAAGAATATAATCCATATCAATATAGCCTATCCGCATACTGCGCTGTGCATTAACAGATAAACTTATTAAAAAGACTGAAAAACCCACTAAAAAGGCTTGTTTTCTCATAAGCAGAATGGTATTAGAAAATATCGTGCCAAATTTGGAATTGTTTTTTTAGTGTTATCCTACTTAGTGTTATGTTAAGCATAAGCCGATGTTTAATGCAAGGCGCCTTTTGATTCATCTCTTCGTTAAAAAATAATTCCGTAGCTAAGGCTATGAAATGATTTTTTGCCTAGACCTAAATCAAAATTCATGATTGCATAATACTTCACATTACATTTAACATAACATTTGTTTAAAACTGCTGACCTATTATAAAGTGTGTCTCCCAACCATGGGGCCCTACATCACCCGGAATAGGGTCAAATCCATAACCAAAATCGATACCCAGCAGCCCAAAAGCGGGCATAAATATACGAACTCCCGCTCCAGCGGAACGGTTCAACAAAAACGGATTGTAATCCCTGAAATTGTCATAACTCGCACCGCCTTCCGCAAATGTAAGCATGTAAATGGAAGCCGATGGTTTTAACGTAATGGGATACCGCAGCTCAAATTCAAACTTGTTGAAAATCGTTGCACCGTCATTTTGAGAAAGACTCCGGTTATTAAGATCCCTATCTATGGGCACTACAGCCTGGTTGGGATAGCCTCGCAATCTGATAACTTCACGACCATCAAGTGCGTAACCGCCCAGGCCATCACCGCCTAAATAAAAACGGTCAAAAGGTGGGATCCCGCGATCGTTGTTGTACGCGCCAAGATAACCAAATTCCATTTTGCTGCTCAACACCAGCTTGCCGAACAAAGAGGTAAACCATTGGCCTTCCAGTTTGACTTTATAGTATTCCAACCATTTAAAGCGCTCTTGATCTATTTCACCTATACGCTTTCTTGCAGCAGTATTGTTTTGATCTGCCTCAAGAGCTTCTGCAAACGGTACGCGCTCCTCGGCAAGGGCTTTATAATCTACTCCATTGAATGAAGAATAGGGCGGGGTCAATTTCGCCGTAAGGCTGAATTTTGAACCACTGCGTGGAAATATTGGATTGGCATCTCCCTGATTTCTTGAAATCCCGATTGTATAGGCGAGGTTTTCTGAAGACCCGTCACCAAAGGTAAAGAGCCCTACATTATAATTTTTAAGATCAAAGTGCTGAAAACTGATCGCGTGGGAGATATAGAAGTAAGGATCTGGAAGTTCCAAACGCGTACTTATACCCACAGAACCACCGGTAATGGTAAAACTTTGATCAGTATCTGGCTTTGCGCGCCCACGACCACCTCTAAAATCGTAGCGAAACTGCTTACTATGGCTAAAGGAAAGAGATGCCTGAACTGGTTTTTTACCACCCAGCCAGGGTTCGGTAAGGGACGCACTGTAGGTACGGTAAAAGGTACTCGCCTGAGCGCGTAAACTAAATTGCTGTCCGTCACCCATGGGGAGCGGTTTGTACGCTTCCTTATTAAATATGTTCTGAATGGAAAAGTTGTTAAAAGTAAGCCCCAGTGTCCCTACAAAACCGCCACCGCCATAACCACCCTGTAGCTCGATCTGGCTTGCGCCTTGCTCTACGAGGTCGTAGTTGATATCAATGGTGCCGTCATTGGGATTTGCATTGAGGAACTCGGGGTTTAACTGCTCAGGGTCAAAAAACCCGGTTTGCCCAAGTTCGCTGACCGTTTGTAAAACCGCCGCCTGACTGTAACGCTGTCCCGGGCGGGTACGTAGGTTTCGGTAAATAACCCGGTCTTTGGTCTTGTCGTTTCCACTGACGGTTATGCGGTTAAAAAAGGCCAATTTCCCTTCGGTAATCCGGATTTCAAAGTCTATGGTGTCGTTTTGAACATCTACTTCTACGGGATTGATACTGGAGAAGAGATAACCATTATTTTTATACAAATTGGAAAGATCATCTGCTTGTGGGTCGCCTCCCTTGGAAATTCGGTCTTTCAGCAAAACGCCATTGTAAACGTC
>JBDNGW010000339.1:0-3252 GCA_041689735.1 Leeuwenhoekiella sp.
TATAAAATAAATATTCAAAGCATTGCTTTTCTTCTGCTTTCTCAATAACTTTTAATGATTTTTCAATTGCCAAATCATAATCGCGAGCATTTATGAGATTTATAACATCAGTATATAAATTCTCTAATTCAACAGAATTACAATAATCCGGTTTCTCGGTCTGAGCACTTAAATTAAAGGCAAAGAGGAATAATACCAGATAAAGCATAGTTGGTTTATAAAAAGAGTTATGGATTTTCAATAAAATAGTAATTGGTAGAAGTATAGGGGTTTATTATTTACAAATATACCAATTTATCGATAGGAAGTAAATTTTATGGTTGAAATTTTTAAAAAAGTACCAAATACAAAATTTTGAAACCCAATAAAGTGGTTTTTACTACATTTTTCAGAGTACTTTTGAATTTTAATACATCATATGTTAAAACAAACACTTATTATCCCAACGTATCTTCCTACTATAACAACGATGGCTGTTATAATACAGGCGCAAGATCTCTTTTTAGAGATAAAAGATAACTATCAAAAACAAAGCTATAGAAATAGAACGTACATTAATACTGCAAATGGGAGATTAGGACTTACCATTCCGGTAAAGCACACAAAAACCCTAGGGCATAAAAAGACCAGCAATGCGCTGATAGAAAATAATTTTTTGTGGCAAAGGCAGCACTGGCTTTCCATACAAATCGCCTACCGCTCCTCTCCTTTTTTTGAATATTATGAAGACGAACTGGCTGTGCTTTATACTAAAGAATATAAGGAGTTACAGCAATTTAACCTTTTTGCAATAGATTTATTGCTGGTAATGATGGATGCGAATAAGGAGTATGATTTAACAAAAAGCTATCAGAACCCCAGTGAATACACAGATTTAAGAGCATTGGCCAGTACAAAAAGCAAAAGTACACCGATTATAATGCCTGAATATGATCAGGTTTTTGGGGAAACAAATGAATTTAATGCCCAAGTTTCAATAATCGACCTTCTTTTTAGCGAAGGACCCAATGCGATCAATTATCTACAAACTGTTCCTTTAGGACAACTTTTATAATGTGTTTTTAGGAAATGGCGATCTTTTTTTGATGTATCAGATTTTTTGCCAATAAGGTATAAAACTGCTTTAAATCAAAAGGTTTAGATACAAAATCATTAAAACCACATTGTTTTAGATGTTTTTTTAGGGAATGTATTTCAGAAGCGGTCAACGCGATGACCGGGGTATCGGTATCAAATTTTCGGAGGGCCTTTACAGTTTCAAAACCATCCATACCGGGCATTTGAAGATCCATTAAAACCAGATCGAATACATTTTGCGTCATCAATTTCAGCGCTTGCTTTCCTCCTTCTGCAGTTACCACATGCATGTTTTTTTGTTGCAGTAAGCGCTGGGTGACAAGTCTATTTACCTTGTTATCATCCACGACCAGGATTTTTGCGTTGCTGAGCACTTTGTCCTGTGAACTGCCATCTGCTATTAGGTTTAACGCATCATCTTGCATGATGGGCGCAGCATGTTTTAAGCGTAGCCGAAAACGGAAGGTTGAGCCCTTGCCCAATTCGCTATTTACAACTATTTTTGATCCCATTTTATGCAATATTTTCTGTACAATTGCAAGCCCAAGCCCAGTACCCATTTTACGATCTGTACCTGGGGTCTCCACTTGATTGAATTCCTTGAAAATTGATTTTAATTGGCTTTTAGGGATGCCCATACCAGTATCCTCAATTTCAAAAAACACCTCTTCACAATTATCTTCTACAGGCTGGCTGGATAACCTGATATAAATATCGCCATTAGTGGTAAATTTTATGGCATTACTAATAAGGTTAAGAAGAACCTGAGCGATACGGCGACTATCACCTATAAGAACCTGAGGACAATCCCATGATTTTATCAAATGTATCTCATTGGTGTTCTGTAATTGTGACTGATCAAACGATTTTATGATTTCATATATAAAGGAATCTACTTCGAATGCATGATGCTGAAATTCGAAGGATTCATCGTCAAGTTTAGAAATCTCTAAAAGATCATTTATAATATCAAGCAGGTGGATCGCACTAAAGTTTAACGAACTGAATTCTTCCTTAAACGCCTGTGCCGCTTTTGAGTTTTGAAGCACATTGATCATTCCGGTTACACCATATAGAGGAGTGCGCATCTCGTGGCTCACCGTTGAAAAAAACTCACTTTTTGCGCGCACACTGTTTTCCGCGGTTTCCTTAGCTAGAATAAGCTCCGTGTTTTTCTGTTTAAGATTGGTTATAAGGGATTTCCTCATCCGTGTGCTTGATGTACAGATAAATCAGAAAAAACAGCATTGACCCGGTCAGTATAAACATGAGGGTATACTGTGAATTTTTACGCTGTAGTTTTTCATCGCCGAGCATTTCACGCAGTTCTGCTTCGTTCCGCTGTCTTCGCAGTTCATCTGCCCCGGCCGCAGCCATTGCTTTCTGCACTTCTGCTTCCCTCCCTTTAGTCTCTATCTCATCTTTTATTTTTTGATAGGCTACTTGAATCTCATAAGCCACATCAGAACTGTCTATGGAGTTTAGGAAACGGGCATATTTTGGGTAAAAATCCATAGCAAGAGCAGGATCATTCCGGTTTTTTATAAGGTTATAGGATATGTTGTAATATTCCGCAACAAGATTTTGCTCGTCTTCTTTTTTAAAATAATCGCCCCAGAGAATGTTAAGGCGTATCTCATCTTTCGTCACGTCGTACTGTAGTCCCTGAAGGTTGTCTTCCGCTTCTCTTAAGTATCTAGGCATGAGCTCATAATTGCCCATTTTAAAATATAGCGCTGCCAAATTAAGTGCAGGCTCAGCGATTTTAAAACGCGCAGATTTACGAGCGATCTCTAAGGCTTTTGAATACATTTTTATAGCTTCTTGCCTATTTTCCTGGGTTAAGCTTAACCAACTTGCCAGGTTATTGTAGGCAGAACCCATTAAAGTGTCATTTTTACTCTTAAGCGCATAAATAAGAGCCTTATGCGAATATTCTCCTGCAAGACTGCTATCTTTTAAATATAAGTGATTTTGACCCAGTAAATCGTAACCATGAAAAAGATATGAATATGCATTTCTGGGCTCAGCCCATTCAATTAATGCGGCAGCCTTGGTTATGGCTTCTTCACTGCGTAGGGAACGAGTTGCATCTTCTGCTGATTTGAGGATAGAATCAAGCTCTTTAGTTTCCAACGAATCTTGAGCGCATAAGGGGGCATATATTCCAAATAA
>JBDNGW010000340.1:0-10312 GCA_041689735.1 Leeuwenhoekiella sp.
ACCAGAAGTCCCAGTATATTTGTAGTGGCATTGATGATAATGATCCATTTAAATTTGGCATAACCATTGATAACCGCCACCAGCAGCGTGTTGAGCGCATAAAAGGGGAGTGCAAGTCCCAATATTTGAAAGATAAAAGTGAAATTCTGACTATCGCCGAAAAGGAATGAATTCCAGTACGGCGCGCCAAAAAACAGGGCAAAGGCGGTCAAAATCGTCGCAAAAGCGCCTAAAATAAAAGAGGTTGTAAGCACTTTTTTCAGAATGGCCGGTTCATTTTTAAACTCCGATGTATATTTTACCACGCCGTTGGTCATTCCCAGCGTGCTCACACCTTGCACCGAGGTCAAAAAATTGCGCAGATCGCCCAGCAGCGCCATCCCAGGTGCGCCCAGATAAAAAGCGATGACCTTAGAACTAATAAGTCCGGCCACGATGCGCACGCCAATGGCAATAGAGTTGAAGGAAGTAATCTTCAAGAGCATATTTCCTCCAATGAACCGGCGCAGATAGTTGATCATAGTAAAACCTGCCCTAAATTTTCGTGATTCTTGACCTGAATGCAAAAAGACCGATGCACTAAAGTTCGTGCACCAAAGCACTCTTTCCAATATTGCAGACCTGCGTTCAGATTTTGGCCAGCGTTTTCATTAGAAGTGCCAAAGTCAAAATAAGTTTTATCCTTAAAAACAACAGTGATCAAATGATGAAATAGAAAATCTAGACTTCCCAGTTGCTGTTTGTCTTCATTGCCTGAAATGTATTGTACGTGCGCTACGTTTTCAGTCTCAAAAATAGTCGCACCGGCCACGATTTTGTTTTCGGAATTCAGAACATTAAACTGACGAATGTTTTTAGGAAAACGCTTTTGTAACAAAGTAATTTCCTCAAGGCTGTGAACGGGTTTAGCATTGTGCGTTTTTGCGAGGTTTGGGATCAAAATAGCGTCCCAAAAAGCCGAAAAATTACTGGTTTCTTCGATTTTCAACCTGTTCTTTTCGGCTTTTTTTACGCCTTCAAGTCGGTTTTTTTGAATGGGAATAGGGTTTTTGTTATCGATGACCGCGGCAATATCCACCTGACTTATTTCAGCCTTTAGAAGGAAACAGAGGTAATCCAACTCTTCCACGGGCAATGGATTATAAAACGATGGAATGTTTTTGATTTCCAAAGCCTCAAATCCTTCCTTTTCCAAAAAAACTAAAAGGGCCTTAAACAGCTCAAAAACGGCCTTAAACTTGATTTTTTTGGTCAGAATAAGTCCGCCGTAGGTCAAGCCTTGATGGGAATATATTTTTTTGCCTTCCGCATTTGCGGGAAGAACAGCAAGCAACTCGTTTTCTTTAAAGATCAGCAAACTATAATCTGTAAACCTGTCAGCGTGATACTCCATAAAATCCCGGTAAAAGAGAAAGCTTGTATTTTTCGCAGTAGCGATAAAAGCATCCCAAACAGACTTATGCGCCGGCTGATAGCGTTTTATGGAAAAGGTTGACAAAAGGTTACGTTTTAAGCCGGAAATGTACAAAAAAGTATCTCTTAACGCTGATTTTGATTGCCTCGGATTTCAAAAACCCACTGCAGTATCATCACCGCGACGGTCTGCGCCACCTTCCAACTTGCCATTTGGCAGTACACAAATCCCATCGACTTTACCCAAGATCACTGAATTTTCCTGTTGGGTGTGATACCCTTTTTCTTCCAGGCTTTTTAAAAGCGAAGCGCTAAAAGCCTCTGGCTCAAAGACGACCAAATCTGGCATCCACTGGTGGTGGAAACGTGGTGCGTCCACCGCTTCCTGCATCGTCATGTTGAAATCATTTACATTTAAAATCGTCTGCAGCACCGAGGTAATGATCGTGGAACCGCCAGGACTGCCGACGCTCATCCATAGTTTGCCGTCTTTTTCCACAATCGTGGGCGTCATGGAACTCAGCATGCGTTTTTGTGGCGCGATACTGTTGGCTTCGGCACCTATAAGTCCAAACATATTGGGATAACCGGGCTTGGCGCTAAAATCGTCCATCTCGTTATTGAGGAAAAAACCAAGTTCATCTGCATATAATTTAGAACCGTAGGCTCCATTCAAAGTCGTTGTCACTGCAATGGCATTTCCCTGCTGATCGATGATGGAATAATGCGTGGTTTCCATAGATTCATAACCGGACATGTTGCCGTGATCTATTTCCGCGGAAGACGTGGCTTTTTTAAACGAAAAATTGTCCATTCGATCCTTTAAATAGGCGTCGCTTGTGAGCTTGGCCACGGGAATATCAGTAAAGTCGGGATCACCAAGAAAGAAACTACGGTCGGCATAAGCGCGGCGTTCGGCCTCGACGATCACTTGGATCGCTTTTTCTGAATTGTGGCCGTATTTTTTAAGGTTATAGGGTTCGATTGTTTTAAAAATATGTGCCAGCGCAACACCGCCACTACTGGGCGGTGGCATGCTGATCACGCGCAGCCCGTCATAAGAAAAGGTCACAGGATCGCGCCATATTGCTTCGTAAGCTGCGAGATCCTGCATAGTGATAATTCCGCCTTTGGCTTGCAGGTAATCTACCAATTTTTGCCCGGTCTCGCCACGGTAGAATTCGTCTTTGCCATTGTCCAGAATACGTTGCAGGGTTTCGGCCAATTTTATATTTTTAATGGTGTCGCCCGTTTTTTTCCGAAGGGAATCGCTTTCGCGAAAGCCTACCGAATACAGCGTTTCCTTGCCATTTACCTTGTCAAAAGTGGCGGCGTAATTCTGATAGCGCTCCAGTTGGTTTTCCGTTACCGCGTAGCCACGTTTGGCCAGGGCAATTACCGGTTCAAGGATTTCGCTGAGCGGAAGCGATCCCAGTTTTTCATGCACGGCAAACATACCGGCGATCGTGCCGGGAACGCCCACTGCCAGTCCGCCCTGCCGACTTAAAGAATCCACTGGTTCGCCGGTTTCATTCTGATACATTTTTTTGGTGGCTGCCATGGGCGCTTTCTCCCGATAATCCAGCGAGCCGATTTCGCCGTTTGCTTTGCGATAGACCATAAAACCTCCGCCGCCCAGGCTTCCGGCAAAAGGGAAGGTAAGATTGAGTGCCATATCTGTCGCGATCATGGCATCAAAGGCGTTACCTCCTTTTTTAAGGATCTCAATGCCAATCTGTGAAGCTTCCTCCCGCGCCGAAACCACAATAGCTTTGTCTGCCAAAAGACCATATTGTGGGGCTTTATCAAGCGATTCTTTCCTGCTGGTCTTACAGCTGGTTAGGAGCAGTGTGAAAAAGAAAAAGAGCAAAAGGGAAGGGTAGTTTTTTAAAAGCATAAGTCAATTAAAATTGGTGGAAGAACAACTGTACTTTATTGTTCCGAAATTAGGTTAAATTAAGTTCATTTTTAGCTAATTTAGGCCTATTTCTGCCCAATTTTAGCGCTTAATCTCCATTTTTTGAGGCGAACTGTGAATGGATTTCCTCAAGTTTTTCGGCAGAAAAACGCTGTAAATCAGTGAAAAACAAGGTGAATTCGGATTCAAAAGCGCTGTAATGTGTTTTTAGATCCTCAATGGCGTATTTCATACCACTTCTATTTTTAATGCGCCGGTCCATATTGCGTAGCACGGTAGCGATGCCTTCAATTTCAGCGTAACTTAAAAGCCAATTATCCGCAATCATAAAAGGCATCATTTTCTGAATGGAGGGAGTTAGTTTTTCTTGATTTTTTTTCAATAGCGCGTAAAAGTTGGTCGCGTATTCCGCAAGCGGAATTTCGCAGTAAACCGCCCAATTTTTAGCAAGGAAATGGTCATAAAGAATATCTACAATAATACCGCTGTAGTGATGATATTTGGAATGCAATCTTTTGGTGCTTTGCCGCACAATGGGATGCGCATCTGTAAAGGTATCAATCGCACGGTGCAGGATAATGCCCTTCTGAATGGGTATGGAAAACTTTTTATAGCTGGAACCCTTGATCCCATCAGCCATAAAATTACCAACGGTAACCAGCTCGTCACCTTCAGAAAGATAAATATGTGCTAAAAAATTCACGGGCGTAATTTACGAATTCGGTGATAATGTTTAGTTGTTTATTCGTTTATGTGGGAAATTGTTGAATCGTTTATTTGTTGAATCGGTTAACTGTGTATGTGAATTGTTTATTTGGGAAAATGTTGAATCGTCTATTTTTTGAATTTGGTAATTGTGAATTGGTTAATCGTTTTCAACTCTCTGCTCTTTTCTCTTTTCTCTCTTCTCTCTTTTCTTTTTAAATTGCTAATTGTTGACTGAAGAATTGTTTAATCGTTTAATTGTTGAATCGATCTCAACTCTCTGCTCTATTCTCTCTTTTCTTTTTGAAATTGCCAATTGCTAATCGTTGACTGGAAAATTGTTTAATTGTTTATTTGTTTAATCGTGTAATTCGCGATATGAATTATCTAATCGCCGATTTACTAATTGTTAATTGTTAAATCGTGTAATTATTGAATCGTCTAACTATTTTTTTTCTCTATTCATTTGCTAATTGTTCTCTATTCTCTATTCTCTCTTCTCTCATCTCTATTTTCTTTTTTCATTCTCCATTTTAATTCATAATTCATAATTCATAATTATTTACCGCCAATTGCCCCTACCTCAGTATCAATTTCTTAACCAGCACCCGCCCAAGTTCTTCGTTAAGATTTGCGATGATTTTTTCGTTACCGTAGCTGAGTTCTGCCCGCAATACGGAGGAGTTGAGCTGAATCAACAACCGGTCTCCGTCCAGTTTTATTTGAGTGGTGTATTTTACAATCGCCGGTCCCATGACGTTTGCCCACGCCTGCTCCACGTTTACCTTATCCATACCTTCTTGCAATTTATTGTTGCTTACAAAATCACCAAGTACCTCTTTAAGTGATTTCGGATCTGCGTCTCGTTTCGCCATTTTTTTGATATTATTATTTCTATTCTTATTTTTAGAACTCCGAACTTGCCGGGGCTTCGATACAAATTCTGTTCCGCTCGCGCTTCAAGGAATTCACTCAGCCGCCTATTTTTTAAATTAAGCTCGGCTCTTGTGTAACGGAATTCACTCAGGCACCTATCTTTTAAAAAACCTAACAATAGACAGTTGCTTGTTTTGCCATCCGCAAAATATATCGATCCTAACCCTGAACTCTGAACTCTAAACTAATTTCCCTCCTTTTCCGGAAGTAATCCATCCGCTTTAAGATCTATAAGTTTATAGCGGGAATACGTGTAAATCATGCCTCTTTCATTTTTGACTTTTAGGATGTTTTCATTTGCTTCTAGTACGGTTTCCGACCATTGATCAAAATTTGTGGTGTACTTTAAGCGCAGGCTATCATTTTCTGTGGAAACCTTTATGTTTTCTGTGTTGCCATTTGTAATGATGGTGCCGTCAATACGCGGGAGTACTTTGGCCCTAAAACCGGTGCTGTCTTTGATCTCGATATAATCTATGGTTTCGTTTATTTTATAATTCTTATCGTTTCCGTAGGGACTGTCTACATTTTGGATTTCCCAATAGCCGCTGAGAAATTCTTTTTGTTCCTCGGGATTATTTCCGCTGCAGGCGCAACATAAAACAGCGATGCCCATAATGCTTATTAAATGGCTACTTTTCATAACTTGAATATTTTATACGATTGATGAATTTTTTTCACAATGGCCTCGGTACGTTCCGGGTGCGTGTCCGTAAGCAGCAACTGACCAAAACTGGCATCGTTGACCAGATTTATGATCTGTTCGACCCGTTTTTCATCCAATTTATCAAATATATCATCCAACAACAACAATGGGGTTGTTCCGCTCTGTTTTTTAATAAAGTCAAACTGCGCGAGTTTTAAGGCGATAAGAAAGGATTTTTGCTGTCCCTGTGATCCGAATTTCTTTACGTGATGCCCTTCGATCTTAAGCGAAAGGTCATCTTTATGCGTTCCCACCGTTGAGTATTGCAGTGTGCGGTCTTTTTGAAGTGCCTCGGCAAAAAGTTGGTCGAGCGCTGCATCGCGCAACTGACTTTTGTATTTGAGTGCCACTTTTTCGCGGCCTCCGCTTATGGCCGTGTAACGCTCTTGAAAAATAGGCTTGAATTCCTCTATAAATGCACTGCGCTTTTTAAAGATACGTGTTCCCAAAGCGGTCATTTGCTCATTATAAATATCCAGTGTATCAGGATCGTAGGTTCGGTTTGCGGCAAAATATTTAAGCAATGCATTGCGCTGAGCGAGTATTTTTGAGTAGGAAATCAAGTCGCTGAGGTACGCGTTATCACTTTGTGAGATCACGCCGTCCATAAATTTGCGACGGGTACTGCTACCTTCAATTATAAGGTCACGGTCGGCCGGTGAAATAATGACCAAAGGCAAAAAACCAATATGTTCTGCTAAGCGTTCGTAGGCTTTACCATTACGTTTTATGAGTTTTTTCTGGCCGCGCTTTGCACTTACGATCACTTTCTCTTCGCGGTCGTTCTTGTTGTAAACTCCTTCAATGACAAAAAAATCAGCCTCGTGATTAATGTTTTGGGACGTGATGGGATTAAAATAGCTTTTGCCAAAGGAAAGGTGATAAACAGCATCGAGCACATTGGTCTTGCCCACGCCATTATCGCCCACAAAACAATTGATTTTGGCATCCAACTCAAATGACCTGGAGTCAAAATTTTTATAATGTATTAAAGAAAGTGAATTAAGGATCATATAGTTGGGCGAAATAAAAGAAAAAGACCTGTTACAGGGTTTTCAGGGTAAAATAGGCAAATTGTTAAGCAATGCCCAATCCGGAAGATAGACGCTAGAAGTCATTATTGGGATGAAAACCGCTAATTTTACTTTCTTCGAAAAATTCAAAACCTTTAGGGTTAATTAATTAAAATAAATGTACTGCATTTGCAAATTATTGAAAAATAACAAAACAAAGCCCCTCTCATATTAAATAAAATTTTTATTTTTGCGCCCAATAAAATAATACTATGGCCACATATAATAAGCGCGGAGGTAAACCGAAAAACAAAGCAGAACAAGCAGATTTTAAGGACGACGACAGCACAACGGCAGAGGTGTTTTCCACTCTGGACGAAGGTGCTAACAGGACTGAGCAATGGGTGGTCAAGAATCAAAAGGCTATTTTTATCATTGTTGGTGCGATCGCGCTGTTGGTATTGGCCTATTTAGCGTACAGCAAATTTGTGGAAGAACCTCGTGAACTGGAAGCTTCCAATGAGATGTTCCAGGCGCAGAATTATTTCAACGATGCCCTAAGTGGTGCTTCTGCCAAAGATTCTTTATATACGATGTCACTGAATGGGGGAGAGGGCAAATACGGTTTTCTGGATATCATAGATAATTATGGTGGTACCAAAGCTGGTAACCTTGCCAATTATTACGCTGGAATGGCCTATTTAAATACCAATAAATATCAAGAGGCCATAGATTATCTGGAGGATTTTAATAGTGATGATGAAGAGTTGATGCTTGCCCCACTTGCCAAAGGCGGAATAGGCGATGCATTTATGCAGCTCAACCAGCC
Organism: Leeuwenhoekiella sp.; assembly: GCA_041689735.1. Lineage (GTDB taxonomy): Bacteria > Bacteroidota > Bacteroidia > Flavobacteriales > Flavobacteriaceae > Leeuwenhoekiella. The sequence goes on from JBDNGW010000340.1 coordinate 7,521, forward strand.
CAGTGAGGCGCTCGATTATTATGAGCAAGCGGCGAAAATACGCACCAATGATTTCACAACGCCCCGCTTTTTAATGAAAGCTGCGCTAACGGCACTTGAGGTAAAAGAAAACAGTAAAGCAGAAGAATTGCTGAAACGTATAGAAGAAGAATTTCCCAATTCACCGGCAGCGGCAAATGTGCCCTTATATATGGGTATGGCCAAAGTGTCAAACTAAGAGCTTGGTTAAAATGACTTCTGTATGACTTTCAAGGTTTTATGAACCTTGGCGTCGTCTAAAATTTGGCGAATATCCCGATATTCTCCAAATTTCATACGTAGCCAGAACCACAAACAATTGGAAATCAATTTGAATTGATTTCAAACATGCTCTAAAATAAAATCATGGCAACAACAGATTTGTCGGCTTACGATAAAACAACAATCCCAAACGCGAAGGACTTTCGGTTTGGGATTGTTGTTTCAGAATGGAACGCGGAAATCACGAAAGGACTATTTCAGGGGGCTTTTGACGCTTTCTTAGATTGCGGCGCGATCAAAGAAAATATTGTTCGATGGAATGTCCCCGGCAGTTTTGAGCTTATTTACGGTTGTAAAAAGATGACCCAAAGCTACGATATGCTTGATGCGGTAATCGCCGTGGGCTGCGTGATCCAAGGGCAGACCAAACATTTTGATTTTGTTTGTGAGGGCGTTACCCAGGGTATAAAAGATTTAAATGTTCAGGGCGATATACCTATTATATTTTGTGTGCTCACTGATAATACCCAGCAACAATCTATAGACCGTAGCGGTGGAAAACACGGCAACAAAGGTACGGAAGCTGCCATTGCAGCCATAAAAATGGCGCAGTTCAGGAAGGAAGCGAAGTTTTAGGACAGCCTTTTTTGTACGTTAAATTAGAAAGACCTGACAGTCCCGTATAGCTATCGGGACTGTCAGGTCTTACTACTTTATGTATTTACTTGAAATTTTTGCTTTGTTCCATATTTACTATTGGAACACTTTTTGACAGAACTGCAATGAACCTCTTTCTGGTAGGCAGGTTGTGACAATTATCGTAAATTTGAAGCACGAACGTTATGGGATTTTTAAAGTCAAGAAAAAACAAAAAATATAGTTATAGTCCCCGGCATTATGAGGGGAGCGGAACTCCATACAAACTGGAACCCAAATTTGATCAGTTCCGTAAATCTACATTGAACAACAAGGGCTTAAAGGGGAAATTTACTACCGCTTGGGATGATTTTAAGCATAATCCCGACGCAAAAGCCAACCGTATGGTGCTTATTGTCATTTTCGTTCTGGTATTCCTTTTTCTATATATTATAGATTTTGATCTTTCCATATTTCTTATATAGCTTCACTGCATGACTGATATCATTAAGCTCTTACCTGACCATGTGGCTAATCAGATTGCGGCAGGGGAGGTTGTACAACGTCCAGCTTCTGTGGTTAAGGAACTGCTGGAAAACGCGGTAGATGCAGGTGCCACACATATAAAACTTCTTATAAAAAACGCCGGCAAAACGCTGGTGCAGGTCATAGATGACGGCAAGGGAATGAGCGGGACCGATGCACGCCTCAGCTTTGAACGGCACGCTACTTCAAAAATCAGTTGTGCAGATGATCTTTTCGGGCTGTATACCAAAGGTTTCCGTGGAGAAGCGCTGGCTTCTATTGCAGCGATCGCCCATGTAGAACTCAAAACACGAACCGAAGAGGAGGAAGTGGGAAGCTGTATAGTAATTGAGGGGAGCCGACTGAAAACGCAAGAGGTGACAGCTACCCTTAAAGGGTCAAGTATCGCGGTCAAAAATCTGTTTTTCAATATTCCCGCAAGGCGAAATTTCCTCAAGTCTGACCCGGTGGAATTGCGGCATATCATTGATGAGTTTCACCGTGTGGCGCTTGCCCATCAGGAAGTTGCTTTTGTGATGTACAATAATGACGGCGAACTTTTTAACCTTCCACAAAGCAATACACGGCAGCGTATCGTAAATATTTTCGGTGGAAAAACCAATGAAAAACTGGTTCCCGTGGAAGAAGAGACCGAAATCGTAAATATTCACGGTTTTATCGTAAAGCCCGAATTTGCAAAGAAAACCAAAGGAGAACAGTTTTTCTTCGTCAATGACCGTTTTATAAAACACGCCTATCTTAATCATGCCGTGACCGCGGCCTTTGACGGATTGCTGGCGGACAGGGCGCGTGCGAGCTATTTTCTTTATATGGATGTCAATCCAAAAACGATCGACATCAACATTCACCCGACCAAGACCGAGATAAAATTTGAAGATGAACATGCCGTGTACACCTTGATGCGCGCTGCGGTAAAACATAGCTTGGGCCAGTTTAATATTGCCCCGGTGCTGGATTTTGAACACAATACCAACCTTGACACGCCCTATTCCTATAAAAATAAGAATGCTGAAAGTCCGCGTGTGGATGTAGACCGAAATTTCAACCCTTTCAATAACGAGAATAACGAAAATAATAAACATTTGTCGGGTTTCGGCGGAAACCATTTTCAAAGAAAAGATGCCACGGGCTGGGAACAGGCTTTTGAAGGGTTGGAAAACAGACGTGCCGATAAGAAATCAGGTTTCAGCCATTTACAGATAGAAGAGGATCAAGATACGGAAACCATTTTTGAAGAGCGCGAAAGCCGTGGCAATTCCGCCGCAGGCGCAGAACAGTCGCGTGGTGCGGCAACCTATCAATTGCACAATAAATATCTGGTAAGCACCATAAAAAGCGGGATGCTCATTATAGACCAGCATCGTGCGCAC
>JBDNGW010000341.1:0-5928 GCA_041689735.1 Leeuwenhoekiella sp.
TCCCAATGTTATGCCCAATCCTGTTAAATTTGGATACTTGTCAATTACTTCTTTAACACTTTCGGCCATGTAATCCTTTATTATCGGAGAGGTATCACCTTTATCTGTAAAGTATTCATTTTCAATACTATATTCGGCCACATTATGCGCTTTGGCAAATTCTGGTGAAACGAATATGTTCCAATTGATCAAGTAGGTTTCTATCCCCCTGTCTTTTGCCATTTTAAAAAGGCTATGCCAAAAACTCTCCCACTCTTTCATTTCGGTATCGGAAAACCCATTCGCCTCAGGGTATTTCTTTGTTCTGACCAGATAATTGAATGGGTGAAGATTCCAGAGCGTCAATTTATTGAATCTGTTCTCTGCCATCATATCCAAAAAAGAACGCCAAAACACGGTATCCCGACAAGTCTCCCTGTGAAGTTCCAGTGCCTCCCCGTTCCGATATGAAGACCAGGGTAGATTAAACTTGAGTGCCCGGAATTCAAAACGGGGACTTTCCTGAATTGGGTCGATTACCGTATTTCCGTTGGCAAACTGTTCCTTAAGATTCGACAAACCATACATAACGCCAACCCCGTTTCCACCAGTTACTACTAGCTTATTGTCCGAGACATTAATTTCATATGCCTCATCGCCCAACGAGCTTTCAAGTTTGGTCGATATTACCCAGTCGGGTTCCTTAGAATTTAATTCGAATTTCGTTGTGTCCAACTTCGTCCTGAATTCGGTTATGGCATATTTAACAGTTGAATTCTGTAAATTATTTTGGATATCCAAGGTCAATTTTTTCTCGGAATCGGAACAGGAAACCAGTAATAGAATAATTGTTAAGCATTCAAAAAAATATCTTTTCATTTTGTCATTCTTTTAAATCGTTTAAGAGCTTGTTTAAATTCCTTCTCCACAATCACCAATATTTTGAATACCCTCATGTTGCAAAAAAACTTGCATATATTCCCATATGGTCAAAACTTTGAAGTCTAGCCAGAACTTTAAACTGTATAAAATCATTTTGCAATGGTCGCAAACAGGGGAAAGTGTAGAACATCTGTTTTTATCTATCCTTAGGTGTGAAATTAGTACCCCGGGTTTTGATCCAAAATAGAAGGGTCGTTCACCACTTCTATCTGGGTTTGTGGAATCGGAAAAATTGTCTGGTGTGCCTGCATGCCAAGAGGGGCTAAAACCTCCAGGGCTCGTCCGGTCCTTACCAGATCAAACCATCGCTGCCCTTCCAAAAACAACTCAAACCTTCGTTCCAAAGCAATTTTTTTACGTGTTTCCGATTGAGCCAATCCGGTATAACCGTCCAATCCTGCCCTGGTACGGACCTGATTTAAATACGTAAGGGCCTCGGTCGTTTTATTGTTTTCGTTCATCGCTTCGGCCAACATCAAGAGAACATCGGCATACCGGATGACCCTCCAGTTTGTCTTGCTATCACCGGATCCAACAGAGGTGATGTATTTAAGGGATATTGCCTTGAGGGTAGCCCCTTCGGGTATGGGTATCCAATTACCTTCGGCATCAAAAATGCCCGTGGTGGCGGTTCTGTACTGGCGAAGATCGCCCGTTTCGAACAAATCGATAAAATCCAAATTAGGAGTTGCACGTCCGCCGCCCTCGGTTCCCTCAATACCAAAAATCTGGTATAATGGTTCCTTAAAGGAGCCAACATCCTGAGTTTCTACCGAAAAAATTCTTGTAAAGGGGCTGCCCAGACCAATATTCCCGTCAATGTATTCGATATCGAATATGTACTCACTATGATGTTCATTATCAAAGTCGAACAGATCCTCAAAATTGTCCAGTAAAGAATAGCCCATATTGGTCACCTCCATCAACTTTGATTCTGCTTTGACAAAATCACCAACAGTTAAATACACTTTACCCAATAAAGCCTTTGCGGCTCCTTTCGTAGCCCTACCGATATTATCCGCTGAGTATGTGTCGGGCAATTTTGTTTCCGCATCAAGCAAGTCCTGAATAATAAGATCATTATAGACAACGTCTACAGCTGTACGTGGTGTCTCAAAAACCTCCTGGGTCGTCAACGGAACTGTTACCAACGGAACATCACCAAAAATTCTTACTAGATTAAAATAGGCAAGCGCGCGGAGGAATTTTGCCTCCCCCACATACCTTTCCTTGTTTACAATTATGGATACGTCCTTATCTTTAACTTCGGCCAATAGTTTATTGGCGTTCGAGATTACTTGATAATTTCCCAACCAAGCGCTCCGTAGGATATTGTTGTTGACATCTAACGAAAAACCGTCGATGCTAACAAGTTCCTGAAGTCGAAGAGCTACCTGTATGACATCTTCACCTGGTATATCCCCAAATTGCCACCAAAAATCGTACACATCTTGAAATTCGCGATAAACACCTATTGTGGCATCGCTAAAATCTTTGTCTGTTTTATACCGCAGCTCAGCAGTTCCTTCTGATTTAGGGCTGATTTCAATGAAATCCTCTTGGCATGAAGTTGTGGTCAACAAACACGCTATTGTCAAAAAATAAAATATACTTTTCATAATTTCGTTTTACTTAATTTTAGTAAATAATCCTCGGGGCAAGCCCACGAGGCATTTAGATGAATTTTTTTTTGATTGATGAAAACCATCCGTTTTCAAACTTTCCTCAAAAACGCGAGGCAAGCCTCGGGGAATTAAACCCAATAGAGATTAAACCTAAAATCCCAAGTTCAATCCCAAGATCCACGTTTTTGCCAGTGGATAGTTATTGTTATCCTCGCCAGGCGTAAGAGGGTTGGTGCCTCTACTTACATCTGGGTTGAAGCCTTCATTGTTGGTGAAGGTAATAGGGTTACTTGCGTTCACATAAAGGCGAATAGAACGCATTTTGAGTTTTTCGACTACGTTGGTAGGCAGTTCATAGCCAAGGGATATGTTGTTGATTCTAAGATAGGAACCTTCATCGAGCTGGTGTGTACTAAACCGGCGAATACCTCCCGTGGGCTCGTTGTTAGGACGTTGTGCGATGCCATCTCCAGGTTCTTCTTCCGATCTCCAAAAATCGTTATATAGGGCCAACTGATTCACGCGAAATTCATTGCGCCCGCCGGAGCTCTTTACACGGCTCCCCACCTTATTTCCCTGCACTCCCTGTAAGGAGATGCTTAAACTCAAGTTGCCATAGTTGAAACGATTGGTCATTCCATAATAAAAATCAGGATACGGGCTACCTATAATCACCCTATCATGACTACTTATCACGCCATCTGGAACTCCATCGGACCCGCTAAAATCCTTAAACTTGACATCGCCAACATGTGTTCTGTTAGCTGCTCCAGGGTTAAAAATAGGACCTTGGTCATATTCTGTTTGAGTCTCAAAAATACCATCCTGCACTAAACCGTAGAACGCTCCAACCGGCTCGCCGATCTTGGTGATATGCCGGTTGTTTATTATCGGGGATCCTTCTGGGCCTAGTGCGAGAACCTCATTTTGATAAGAAGAAATATTGAAATCGGTCGTCCATCGGAAGTCACCTCTAAAGTTGACCGTATTTATTCCCAATTCCCATCCTTTATTTTCAATTTTTCCAATATTCTGCAATGAACTGTCAAATCCGGTAATGGCAGGGATATTTACGTTTAAGAGCAAAGACTTATTAATTGTTCTGAAACCGTCCAAAGTAAGATTCACCCTACTGTTGAACAAATTTAAATCTAGACCCACATTAAAGGATCCTTGTTTTTCCCATGTAAGATTGGGATTCCCAATCCTATTAAGTATAAAACCACCTACCGGACTATTGCCCAACGGATAATTGACATTATCTATAGTGGCCAATGATGAATAGTTACCGATATTGTTATTCCCGGTCTCGCCATAACTCACCCTTAACTTCAAGTTGTTGATAGCATCAACATCTTGAAGAAAGTTCTCTTCCGAAATTCGCCACGCCAAGGCGACAGAAGAGAAAACCCCATACCGATTTTCACTACCGAAACGCGAGGACCCATCGGTACGGATCGAGGTCGTCAAGTAATATTTGTTCGCATAATCGTAATTGTCCCTGCCCAGATAAGAAATCAATGCCCATTCGGATATTCCCGCACCTCCGCCTGTAAGTATTCCACCCACACTATTTAGATAAGGGATTAGGTTGTTGGGAAAATTGTCGCTTTCCTGAAAATTCGATTCAAATTTATTTTTTTGAGTCGTAAAACCCGCTAACCCGGTAATATGATGCTCTCCAAAATTTTTGTCATAATTCAAAGTAAATTCTGAAATCCAGTTTGTCACTTGTGCGGTATTATCGGTACCAAAAGCTGTGGCGCGAAGAAGGCTAGGTATGTCCGGTACAAAACGTAAATTTCTGCTGGACGAAAGGTTCGCGCCGGCCATCACATTAAAAATGAGGTCGTCGGTAATGGAATATGAAAGCTCGATATTTCCAAAAAAATTGGTCCTACTTGTCTCGTCCGTGACCTCGTTTACAAGTGCAACAGGGTTAGGGAAATTTCCTGTCTCAGGCAGACCGCTAATAACAAAATAGTCTCCATTTTCATCGTAGTTGGGAGTATAAGGATTTATAGCTGTTGCGTTTCCCAAAATAGAGGTGCCATAACCTGTACCCTCTGGATTTTCGCCCAACCTCTCCGTATATGATGGGTTTAAATTTACTTTTACTGCTAATTTTTCTGTCAACTGAGCATCTAAATTGGCCCGTAACGAATATCTGGAAAAGCTACTTCCTATAATGATTCCCTCTTGGTCTAGATATTCCCCGCTTACCGCATACTTTATATCTTCACTACCCCCTGAAGCAGATAATTGATAGCTGGACACGGGTGCTGTCCTTAAAACCTCTTCAATCCAATCGACATCCGCGGTTCCCGGCTTTCCGTCAAGAATGTCCAAAGAGTTTTGAGGAACCCTATATTGCCAGGTTTCCGGTGGCCCCGAGACGTCGCCACCCAAATCCAAGGTCCTAAAATAGGAACCCCAATAGGCATAGGTAGCCTGTTCAAACGCATTCATATAGTCGGGGGTCTGGGAGACCTCCTGCAATCCACTGGAAATGTCCAGATTAATCCTGACCTTGCCTTCTTTCCCTCTTTTGGTGGTAATCAGTACAACACCGTTGGATCCTCTTGAACCATAGATGGCGGTAGCCGATGCATCTTTCAGAATATCCATGCTTTGGATATCGTCTGGATTAAGGGTCTGTAAATCCGGTACAGGAAACCCGTCTACCACATAAAGGGGATCCGATCCAGCGGATAGGCTACCCACCCCTCTAACAATTATTTGTGGAGGCGCACCTGGCGTACCATCGTTTGGCTTGACCTGTACCCCGGCAATCTTTCCCAAAAGTGCCTGCTGTACGTTTGACACCTTTACTTCTTGTAGGTCGGCAGCGTCAATCGATCCGACCGAACCTGTTAATGCCGCTCTTTTTACCTGTCCATATCCTACAACCACAACCTCATCCAGCCCTGCCGCACTTTCCTCCAAAATAATGTTCAAGGTTGATTGATCCTTTACCTGTATTTCTTTATTGAAAAACCCAACATAGGAAATCACCAACATTGTATTTTCATCGGCTACATCGATTGAAAAATTCCCGTCAAAATCAGCGGTCACTCCATTTGTTGTGCCTTTTTCAATGATATTTGCGCCGGCCAGCGGGATTCCCTGACCATCCGTCACGGTACCGGAAATAGTTTGCTGTATCTCTTTTCCTTTAATGAGCACAGTACTTTGTTGAGATCCTGATGTTTTTGGAACGGACCTCCCGGTCTTTAGAACGATTTGCTTTTTCCTTAGTACATAATATATCGTAGTACCTTCGAAAAGCTTATCGAGAACTTCTGACAATGGTTTGTTGACCACCTTAACCGAGACCAATTTTTCTGCATCGATTTTTTTATTGTTGTAAAGGAATTTATAA
>JBDNGW010000342.1:0-2946 GCA_041689735.1 Leeuwenhoekiella sp.
AGCAAGAACAAAATGCCGAAAATCAGATCATTTTTTCCCCGGCCCTAAAGGGAATAATCGGATTTTCTACGTTTGAACCAACTTGAAACATTCATGATTTTAATTTTAACAATAATAGCAACGCTACATTAAACTAGAGCCTATCAATTTAATACCATACCAAAATTATGAAAAAAAAGTTAATGGTAAGGAAAGCCTTAAAGGTATTTCCGCCTTCCAAAATGTTCTTCATTATGAAATTATTTGTTATAATTATTTGTTTGTCGTCCTTTATGGCGGCACCATCATCTAGTTATTCCCAGGATACTAAGCTTACGCTTAATGTTGTGAATACTTCTATTAAACAGGTGTTGACCGAAATTGAAGAGAACAGTGAGTTTTTCTTCGTATATAACAACAATCTGATTAATGTAGAAAAGAAAGTAAGTTTTGATGTAAACAATTCGAAAATTTCCAATATTCTTGAAACTCTTTTTAAGGGCGAAGAAGTTGCTTTTTCCTTAATGGATAGACAGATTATTATATCTCCAAAAAGTATGGTGACATCTAAAAACGCTGTGCAGAGCACTGTTGAAGGTGTTGTCTTGGATGAATTTGATGGTCCCTTGCTAGGAGTTTCCGTAATGATCAAAGGAACTTCCAAAGGGGTTGTAACGGATTTTGATGGCAAGTACACTATTGCCGCATCAGCAGATGACATCTTGGTCTTCTCCTATTTGGGAATGAAAACAAAAGAGGTTGCCATAGGTGGCAATAGTACTGTAAATATCAATATGGAGCCAGATGCTTTGGGTCTAGAAGAATTTGTTGTAGTAGGTTATGGGGTATCCAAAAAGAGCGATCTAACAGGTGCTGTAGCAAGTGTAGATATAGAAAGGATGTCAGAAATCCCTAATGTTTCCGTTTTACAGGCCTTACAAGGTTCCGTGGCAGGGTTGAACGTTGGTGCAGTAGATGCGGCAGGTGAAGATCCCACCATATCGATCAGAGGTCAGAATTCACTTTCTAGTGGTTCAGCCGCTAATCAACCATTAATAGTAGTTGATGGAATAATCTATCGTGGCAATTTGGTCGACTTAAATAAGTCGGATATAGAATCCGTAGACATCTTAAAAGATGCCAGTTCTGCAGCCATATATGGATCACAAGCTGCCAATGGGGTGTTGTTGATTACCACTAAAAAGGGTAAAGTTATTGGTAAGCCTACGATAAACTATTCTGCAAGTTATACGGTTCAAACCCCTACTGGTAATGCACTGGAGCCAATGGAGTCTACCGAATTAAAGGGGTTTTTGGCTGATGCTTATCCCGGAGAGGATGTTCAAGGGTTACTTAATACCCAGGAAATGAAGGACGGTTATGCAAGTGGTTTTAATAATGGCCTATGGGATATTATTACCGGAGATGGCTACATTAATAACCATGATTTAAGTGTTAGGGGTAGGTCCGAAAATTTTGGATATTTCTTCTCAGGAGGTTTAACCGATGTTAAGGGATTTGTTATCAATGATACATACAAGAAGGTTAATTATCGTATGAATTTGGATGCCAAAATCAATGATTGGCTGAATGTTGGTACAGAAGCTTTTGTAACAACCAGTGACTATTCCGGCCAATCGCCAAGATCTGATTTGGCTCAATTTGTTCATCCATGGATCCCTTTATATGAGGAAGATGGCAGTCCTAGGCAAATACTTCAAAACACCTGGTTCAATCCACTTTTAGATCTTGAGACACTGGATAATGACAAAAGATTAAATTTATTTGCCAATATACATGCTGATGTAAAATTGCCTATAAATGGTTTAAATTATCGTGTAAATTTTTCCCAAAATTACAGAACTACCAATCATGATAATTTTGATCCGAATGCCGTGAATTTTACTGGTTCTGGATATAAAAATTCATCCATAGCATACAATTGGTCTTTAGATAATATCTTAACATATAGTAAGACATTTAAGAATGTCCACAATCTTAATGCAACCTTCGTTTATGGTGTAGAGGAGGTAAATACATCCTTTACCAATGCATCAGCTCAGGTTTTTGCTAACGATTTGTTGGGGTATAATTCTTTGGAAGCGGGCGATCCTACTTTGAACGCTATCAATACCGGAAAAGAAAAGGAGACCAGCTTGTATACCATGGGGCGTTTGCAATATGGGTATGATAATAAATATCTTTTAACGGGAACTATACGAAGGGATGGTTTCTCAGGTTTTGGATCCTCAAGTAAAATAGGGGTATTTCCATCGGTTGCTGCTGGATGGGTGGTAAGTGAGGAAAATTTCTTTAATAAAGATTCCAATTTTTTTAACTATTTAAAATTCCGTGGTTCATATGGTACTACGGGCAGAAGGGCTGTTGGTAGATATGACACCCAAGCTATAGTGAATTCTGATTTTAGTGTTGTATCCGTTGTTGTTAACGTGTGCCATTTACCGTTTTTTCCACGTTTTGAAATAAAGATGGCAACTTTAAGTCTATCAATTTCAGTTATATAATGATGGTAGCAGTACTTAAATTTACGACATCTTTTTGGTTTTATTTTTTGTTTTTTGAGTTGTGACAGAGTTTTAACCTTTGCTTTTACTTCAATTTTACTATTGTATTTATACATCCCCTTAAATCCGCAAGTTCCTAATTTGCTTTTTTGAAATTTATTCTTTAAGTCAAAAATCGTCATATCAGACCGGTTTTTAGTTGTTTTTTGATCGTCGATCCCTTCTTTTTGTCGGCAGGCCTTATTTTTTCGAAGCCATCGGTCTTTTAATTTTAATATTTCCGAATTCAACGCATTTTGAGCGCTTTAGAGCCACATCAGGGCATGCCTTGCCCTTGGTGTTCGCTTTTAGACGTTCCAACCCCTATGTCAACAGCAAATGGTACGGCCTCTCGGTGAACAGTTTGAGTATTTTTTGTCGTCCTCTTTTTATCCATTTAAAA
>JBDNGW010000343.1:0-7628 GCA_041689735.1 Leeuwenhoekiella sp.
AGCAAGAACAAAATGCCGAAAATCAGATCATTTTTTCCCCGGCCCTAAAGGGAATAATCGGATTTTCTACGTTTGAACCAACTTGAAACATTCATAATTTCAATTTTAACAATAATAGCAACGCTACATTAAACTAGAGCCTAAAAGAATTATGAAAACAGTAGATAACATATCTAATCAAAACAGTCCACTTGTAGTTATAGATAAAAAATTGGATAAATTACGTGATAGAATAATGTTTCCAAAGAAGTTAGAAAAAGCGAACAAAATGCTGTCAACTGCGAAATTGCCGAATAAAAAAATACAACCAATAAAATAATTATACTTTAAGCAACCACTCGAAACTCAAACTTGAATTTTTAGACTTTATTTGGTCAAAAAGCTGTAAAGCAACTTTCTCTAGATATCAACAAAACATTCCTTCCCTTAAAAAAACGCCCTCAACTGTACCGTTCCCGTATGAATCGTACGTGTACTTTCGCTTTTTCTTCCAAAATAAGAAATATTGAGATCCAGAAACTGGGTAAGGCGTCGCTGGGCGATAAGATTCCAAGTAAAGTTGGTTCCCGGCTGTAAACCTTCGAGCATCTGGTAGGCCACGGGGGAAAATGCGCTTCCGTTGAAATCGTTGTTGATATATTTGATTTCACCGTTCAGGGAAAGTTTGGCGGCATTGGCATAACTAAAAGCAACGCCCAGATCTTGCTGCGTGAGCTTTTCCATTTCGCCCAACTGGTTATCTTTCTGACCAAAACCATAAAAAGCCTCGATACGCGATTGCTCATTGATTAAATAGGATAAACGTGGCTGTAGATCGAGCGTTTCCAACTTAAAATTGCGCTGTTCAAAATTCTCTGAAGCGCTGGAATTTGTTCCCATTTCCGTTTTTAAATTCAGCAGATAACTTTCTTTTACTTTGTGCAAAAAATTAAACTGATGGTTGCGCAGATCATTTTCCTGTAAGCCTATGGAGAGTAAATTGGTGCTTTTTGTGCTTAAATAGGTATAACTGGTGGTGAATTTTTGGATGCCACGGTTAAAGAAAAGCGTGTTCCTAAAGCTTAGGTTCAGACTGAGTTCATCGTCGCTGCTGGCAAAGGGATTTAGATTGAAAGCATCGCCCTCACGTAAAATCTTGCGGTCTATTAAATAACTGGTCTGGTTGTAAAAATGGGAAAGGAATTTTTTAAAACCGGCCTGCCCAGACCATTGCTGCGGATTTAAGGTAAGCAACTGACTTAATTTATTCTGGTGCGTTTTTACAAATACACGGTTGGGCAACAGCACGCGAATATAATCCGCCTGATCGCGAAACTGCGCCAGTTCAAACTCCTGTAACTGTTGCACGCCGTCGTTATTGTAATCGTTCCACGTATGTGTGCCCTGCCCTTCATCCACATTTACATAGGTAAATTCCTGCCTGGGCAACGTTCCGCTACTTGTTTCAAAAACAGTGTTCCAGCGCAGCATTTGATTGAAAAGGCTCTGCTCGTAGATCAATCTGCTGTTCAGCGATTGTTCGTTTTTACGTTGGGTTTCGGCGTATTTTAGGTTTCTGTAATTCACAAAAAGTGCCAAACGCGTATTTTCATTTTTGACAAATTGGGATTTCAGATAATACGTATTGCTGCTGTTTACGCGCTGCAAACTGTTGTCGCGCACACTGTCGTTTACGCGGTAACGGTAACCGATTTCGGCAAAAACTTTTGTGCTGTCCCCCAAGCCGGTAAAAACCTCATACGCCTGAAAACGCTGACTCAATGGATCCACGCCATCAAAATCTTCCTGCACGTTGTCTTCGGCATTGACTCCCGCGCCCACCCAGGATTTGCCCAAGTCATACACCGCACGCGAATGCAGCCGAAAAAACCGTGTTGTTGCGGTATCTGCACGGGTATTTAGATAACTGGTGTTTACGCTTGCGCGAAACTTTGTACCCGTGAATGCACCTAAAATACTGTGCCTGTTTCCAGAATAATTGCTCGAATAGGTGAGGTTTTCAAAGCGGTAATTGAGAATGGTACGCTCGTTTTCCACATAATTCAATCCAGTTGTGAAAAAGCTCTGGTCGCCCTGCGGAAAAAGCGGCAGGTTCCAGTCCCTTGAAAACTCGACATTATAGGTACGCTCTACATTCCTGAAATCTTCCTGAATATAATCCAAATTGGCATAAGCTTCCAATTGGTTTTTTTCCGGCTTGCCAAAAATCTGCTGCTTTGCGGTGATTTTACCGGCAAAACCGTCATTATTGGCATCGCCAAGATCAGAAAACAGATTCAGGTCATTCTTACTTCCGGCCCCTTCAAAAGCGATTTTTGTTTTCGCCGAAGGCATATAGCTCCCCTGAACCACTGCCATTTGCAGTTTGGTCGGTGCAAAAAGCTGTACCACGGGGGCAAAATTTCCCTGCGGAATGCCATTTACGGGAGCTACATATTCATAAATATTTGAAATCGCGTTCCCGTCACCCAGCACATAATCGCCCTGCCCGGCTCCTACTTGTGTAAACCGAACGTTGAATAGTTGATTTTCGGGATCTGTGGAAAACACATAAATCTCCTGTGCATTGCGTGCCTCTTTTCGGTATAGGATTTTGTTTTTGTCAAAAGTATCTGGCGAAGCGCTCGGGGCGATCATTTGGTTGCGATCGTCGCCAGCGGTTTGCAAGATATCAACTTGGTCTTCATTAAGGTTTTGCAGCAGCGGTTGGTTTTTGGCATCACTTTCGGAATAAACGTGCGCCCGTAATGAAAACTTCTCATCTGTGGTTTCAAAACCGCTTCCGCCGTAGGCAATGACCCGGGTAAAATTCTGCTCGCTGTATTGATATTCCACCGAAATGCGCATTTCACTGGTAATGGGAAATGTGGGAGTGAAACTGATCTCGCCCGCGTTGTAATCTATCACATAATCTTCGGTCTCGCCGCGTTGTAGCAGCACTCCGTTTCCATACACGCGTTCGCTCCCGCTTACGATGAGGACATATAGTTCGCCGTTGGGGCCGGTCAATTTATACGGGCCCTGATTGCCTTCCTGCCCAGTAAACCGACTTTGGGTAAAAACACCGCGCACCAAAGCGCCAGTTGCAAAAAGCGATGTTTTGTTCTCATCGTTTTCAAGCCTTCCGTTCAAGGAAAGACCCTGTACTTTTTTTGAAAAACGACCGAAATAAGAGCTGTTTTCCTCTAAATTGATATCGCCCGCACGAATGTTCCAATTATCACTATAAAGTTCTATGAAAATCTGGTCAAATTCATCGAGCCGCTGCGAATAACCACCTCCCTGCTGCGGAATATTGGCATCCTGAATGGAAGCCCGCAAACCAACTTTCTCGCTCAGTTGACCGCTGATCTGCAGGTCAAGTTCAGAATTGAGCGTGCTGTTCTGGTTATTGCCCACGGTCACGCCGCGCACGATGCTCCCGGAAACATTGAGCCCGTCGAAAGGGGTAAACGCTGGCGTATTGCGCTCTTCCCGAAGCGCCTGCACCTTGTCAAGCGCGCCCGAACTGCTCACGACCCGATCACGGTCAAACAAAAAATAACGTTTGGTCAGAAATTTGGGATAAACGCGGTACTTGAAGATAAGTGTATCTGTTTCGCTATTGTTGCTTTCGCTAAAGCGAAAAACAGCACGACCAAAATCCATTTTATAGGCCAAACTGTCCAGTTTTTGGTCATTTTTTCGGAGCACTTCAAAAAAGGAAGGATTAATGCTAACACTGTCCAAAACCACCGAATCCCTAACTACGAGCCATTTCTGCCGCGCGGTAGGGTCACTGAAATCCTGCGCCAAAAGCAGCGTGGGGCAAATAATTAATAAGAGCAGTATGGCGTGGCGCATTATTTAATTAACTGGAAGAAAGGCGCATTAGTATGACCTGGCCAAAAATAAGCAAAGTAGCCGCGAAATAAGATTTTTTCAAAAAGCTCCTTCTTTTTTGTTGAATTGTTGAATCGTTGGAGTGTTGAACTGTTAATTGATCCTGCAAGGCGGTGTGCTGAGCTTGTCGAAGTGTGTTGCCGTAGGCCTCCTTGTAGGTTTATTAACGACAATTTCAATTAAACCAACATCCATTTTTAACCACGCGTGAACCACCCCGTCACCGCTATCGCGGCGCCACCCCTCCTTGAAAAAAGGAGGGGAACCGTTCGCATTTTAAACTCCTCCCCTTTGGGGAGGCTGGGTGGGGAAATAGTTGGACAGGGAAAGTAACTTTAACTATCTTTGCGCCCTATGAAAATCATCTCTTATAACGTTAACGGAATACGCGCCGCCATGCGCAAAGATCTAATGGGCTGGCTCAAAAACGCCAATCCTGATGTGCTCTGCCTACAGGAAATAAAGGCGAACAAAGAGCAACTGGAACTCGAAATTTTTGAGGAAGCGGGCTATCATGCGTATTGGTTCAGCGCACAGAAAAAAGGCTACAGTGGCGTGGCCATTTTAAGCAAACAGGAACCCGATCATATTGAATACGGTACAAGAATCCCTTCCATGGATGCTGAAGGCCGCAATATTAGGGCAGATTTTGGCGATATATCGGTCATGAGCCTGTATTTGCCCTCGGGGACAAATATGGCGCGATTGGATCATAAATTGGAATATATGGACCTTTTTCAGGAGTATATTAATAAGCTGAAAATAGATCGGCCGAACCTCGTTATTGGCGGCGATTACAACATCTGTCACGAAGCGATTGACATTCACGATCCCGTTCGGCTTAAAAATACCAGTGGATTTTTACCTGTGGAACGCGCTTGGATAGACGGTTTTATAAACAGTGGTTTTATAGATTCTTTCCGGCACCTCAATAAAGAATCTGAGCAATATTCCTGGTGGAGTTACCGCGCCAATGCCCGTCAGAACAATAAAGGCTGGAGGATAGATTACAATATGGTAAGTGAACCGCTACAAGCAAAAATAAAGCGCGCGCTTATCCTGAGCGAAGCCAAACATAGCGACCACTGCCCGATTTTAGTGGAACTGGATTAAGATCAACCCTGAACCTGAAACAATAAACCCGCAACTTTAAACTGAACATGAAGTATACAAACCTCCCAAATACAGATATCAAAGTGAGCAAGATCTGTCTGGGAACCATGACCTGGGGCGAGCAGAATACGGAAGCCGAAGGCCACGCCCAACTGGATTATGCCATAGATCAAGACATTAATTTCATTGATACCGCAGAATTGTACAGTACGCCCGCGCGCGCGGAAACCTACGGTAGTACAGAAAAAATAATCGGTACTTGGCTTAAAAAACGCGGTAAACGAGATGATCTTATCATCGCTTCAAAAATTGCCGGTCCAGCCGAAATGACCAAACATATCCGCACCGGTGGTTACGCAAAAGCGGAAATAAAGGATGCCATCCATAAAAGTCTTAAACGCCTACAAACGGATTATATAGATCTGTACCAACTGCATTGGCCGGAGCGCAATACCAATTATTTTGGCAAACTGGATTATAATCACGACGCTAAAGAAGCGTGGAGTGATACTTTTAGAGACATTCTGGAAAGTCTTAATGAATTTGTGCAAGAGGGTTTGATACGCCATATCGGGCTGAGCAATGAGACGCCTTACGGACTTTCCCGTTATCTGGAAGAATCCCGAAGCCAGGGATTGCCAAAAATGATCACGATGCAAAATCCCTATAACCTCCTCAACCGTAAAGATGAAATAGGCCTGACCGAAATTATGATGCGTGAGGAAGTGGGTATGTTGGCCTATTCGCCCATGGCTTTTGGTACGCTGAGCGGAAAGCATCTAGACGGAATTCAAGAAAATACACGCCTTTCGTTTTTTCCACAATATGACCGGTACAGCAATAAAAACAGCATCGCCGCCACCCGTAAATATAAAGAAATCGCAGAACGCCACGGACTGTCACTGGCAGAAATGGCGCTGGCTTTTGTAAACAGCAGACCGTTTATGACTGCCACTATTATAGGTGCTACAAAAATAGAGCAGCTTAAGGAAAACATCGCAAGTATAGACATTGAACTTTCCGAAGAGATTATCCAGGAAATCAACGCGGTACATGCAGCTATTCCCAATCCTGCGCCTTGATGGAATAAATCCAGTATGAAGTTCTATCTTTTTCTTGATAAGTATTGGTTTTTTGAAGGTCTTGGCACAAACTTAAAACCAAATTAGACCTACAAGGAGGTTTTTTCTCGTTCCTCGGAAAAACGACACCTTGCAGGTCGCAGATGCGCTAGGTTGACGAAAATCCCATTAAGAAATTCCTCGTTTTTGGCTTGCTGCCGAATAGTAAGTAGAAGAATCCACAGGAACCGAAAGAAGAATGGTTCTGTCAAATCCCAATAAAAGACCACCGATTTCAGGGTGAAATCGGTCGTCTTTTATGCTTTTGTGTCTGTTTTTTAGTATTTAAAGTCCCATACTTTTCTTGACATCTGGCAGTAGATTTTTCCCTTTGGCCATGATCATGCCATTATCTGCAGAAGAATCAAAAACGTAGAAAAATCCCTGGGCATCGGCAACTTGAGTTACCATTTTTTGGGCCTTTTCCCGGATAGGCTTAAACAGCATATCCTGTTTTTCTTTAATCTGTTTCTCTATATTCTGCTGGGTCTGCCCTAGATTGCGCTCTATAAGCTGTAGATCACTTTCGCGCTTTGCGCTCTGTTCCGGCGTGAGTGTGGCTTTTTCTTCATCAAACTTTTGGAACTTTGCCTGATATTCCCGATAGGTGGTTTGAAATTCGTCCCGGTAGGCACGGTCTGTACGGCTTATTTCGGCTTGTGCCTGCTGCATTTCAGGCATGAGATCCAGCAAAGCGTTCATATCAATATGTGCAACTTCTTTGCTCTGCCCTTTTGCCTGAAACGATAATGCAAAGACAAGTAAGAATAAGGAGGCGTATTTTATCATGTTCAATGGGACTTTAATATAGTTGGTCAATATATGCATTTAGCTTCAAAAACTGCCTTTTTGTAGTTAAATAGGCTGCATTAAGACTGCATTTTCAACTTAAGGTTTAAAAATTTAAAAGTATAAGGTTGCGCACATAAAGACTCCATTTATTTTAAGAAGTTGCTTTTTCTTCGGAATTTTGAAATACAAAGGGAGATTCTATTAATTATTCAAATGGTACTTTCTAACCATTGGTGCCAAAGTGAGGCCCTGCACCAGTATGGAAAAGATTACAACACAATAGGTAATTGTAAGGAGCAGGTTACGCGAAATATCTTCGGGCAATGAAAGGGCCATCGCAATGGAAATCCCCCCTCGAAGACCGCCCCAGGTCATGATAAGCGTGGTTTTTGATTCAAACGGAACCCATTTCCGTAGTAATAAAACAAGTAATTTTAACAAGTAAAAATTTGATTATTAGGTCTTTATACTTATCGGAGTGGACTCACCGTTAAAATACCCAAAAAGTCCCTGTCTTATAATTTTATCGAAGTTCGAATATAGGTGGGTTTAATTAATATACTTTTTAATAAATGTTTTTTATCAATCCGGCTCGATAAAAATCCCACCTCGTTTAAAGATTAAAATCTATCATTCTCTTCCTCCCCAGCAGATTTTACTTTATAATTGGTTTTCTTCAACTTTCCAAAATTGTATGTTGCAACAAACCTGAAATATCGG
>JBDNGW010000344.1:0-3793 GCA_041689735.1 Leeuwenhoekiella sp.
AATTAAATTCATGTTTTGTTCGACAAATTTGGCACATAAAGTAAGTGGTTGAAGCCACTAAAAAAACAATGTGTTTCACTAATAGTTGGATATTGATGTACTTTCTTTTAGCCATTCTTTACGAATTGTATTAGTAGAATTCGACCAAGTATTAGTTAATGGTAAACTAACCGATAGGCATTAAAGATATAAAACAAAGGAAAAAATTTCAACCTCAATGAGTCATAAATCATTTATTTTAGACGATTAAGGGCTTGTTATAAAATAAAGTGTACAGAATTGGCGACATTATTTTGTGCAATAACGAGGCAAAAAACACAGTTATAGCCATAGTTAAAACGAGGCTTTTTAACGCTTGTGCAGCGATGCACTGAGCTTGACGAAGTGAGCGAAGTCGAAGTAAAGTTAGTGTGCAAAAGCCGTGCCTGCCGGCAGGCAGGAATAAGACAAAATGTATGGGTTATTTCGTAACAAGCCCTAAGCATTACTTTTTTAAATGTTTGCCATAAATTTTTTTAAATACAGTTGATTTTTTTATATCTTTGCCGATGTGAAAAAGCAGAAAACATATGCCTTTGTTTGTTTATTGAGCTTACTGCTTTTTTTTACTAGTCCCGTTATTTTCATTTCTGGAGTTGTATTCGATATGTTTTCTGACATTAGTGTTGAACAAGCAGATTTGTTAGAAAACGAGTCTGATAATAAAAAACCAGCGCAAACACCTTTAGAGGAGGAACAACATATTGATTCCCTTGAATTCAATGAAGGTTTTCCAAACGAATATTCAAACAGTTTATCTACCATTTATTTGAATCAAAACTGGACTTCAATATCCATTTCGATAATTACTCCCCCGCCTGCCTTAGCTTAAAAAGTTAACGCCTACAACCATTAAATCATATTAAAATTTTATTTATTTCACTCTGTTGAAACGATCATATTTGCGTTTCAACGGTAATTATATATTTATATGAAGAACTCAGGAATGTTCAAAAATTTAGGTAGTGATTTACCAGCAGGATTAGTCGTTTATCTTGTCGCACTACCATTATGTTTAGGCATTGGATTAGCCTCAACAGGAGAATCAAGCTTAATCTTTTCAGGTATTATTGCGGGTATTGTCGGCGGTATAGTCGTTGGCGCATTGAGTGGTTCGGCACTTGGAGTTTCAGGACCAGCAGCGGGACTTGTAACCATCGTATTTGCAGCGATTGGTACGTTAAACTCTTTCGAGGCCTTTCTTGTTGCGGTTGTTTTGGCTGGGGTCATCCAATTAATTGCGGGGTTTTTAAAAGCTGGTATAATAGGGTACTACTTCCCTTCCTCCGTCATTAAAGGAATGTTGGCTGCCATTGGTATAATCTTGATATTAAAAGAAATCCCGCACTTGTTAGGGTATGATGAAGATTATATTGGAGATATGGATTTTTCCCAAATGGATGGAAAAAACACGTTTACAGAGGTCTATTATTCATTTTTATACCCGAGTACAGGAGCAATTATTATAGGACTCTTTTCATTAGCCCTTTTGATCCTTTTCGAACAAAAGTTTATGAAGAAGTTTAAATTATTTAAATTTCTGCCTGGAGCTTTATTTGTAGTTGTTTTGGGGTCTGCTCTGAATTATATATTTTCTATTTATTCACCAGGTTTATATATGGAGGGTAAGCATTTGGTACAACTACCGGTTGCCGAAACCGCAAAAGACTTCGTTAGCTTTTTTAGTCTTCCAGACTTTAATGCTTTATCCAACCCCGATGTATACGTAGTTGCCATAACGATAGCAATTGTTGCAAGTTTGGAAACCTTACTGTCAGTTGAGGCAACAGATAAATTGGACCCATTCAAGCGAACTACTCCTACAAACAGAGAGCTAAAAGCCCAAGGCGTTGGGAACATGGTGTCTGGGATGATCGGAGGACTGCCAATTACCCAAGTTATTGTGAGAAGTTCGACGAATATAAATGCAGGTGGGAAAACAAAACTGTCAGCAATTTTTCATGGTATTATTTTACTGTTATCCGTAGCTTTAATCGCAGGAATATTAAACTATATTCCTCTTGCTTGTTTAGCCGCAATACTTCTATCAATTGGGTACAAGCTAGCAAAACCATCGCTTATTAAGTCGATGTATAAGTTAGGGTGGGAACAATTCGTGCCATTCATAGCAACAATTTTAGCTGTAGTATTTACAGACCTACTAAAAGGGATTGGAGTTGGTGTAGCGATTGCAATATTTTACATCCTACGCAAAAACTTTAGAAATCCTTATACTAAACACGATGAGGTTGATGATAAAAAGGTTACAATTGAACTATCCGAAGAAGTAAGTTTCTTAAATAAAGCAAGTGTTTCAATAGCACTAGAGGATCTTGCCGATGGCACAGAGCTTACTATTGATGGTTCACAATCAAAATACATCGCGTTTGATGTGATTGAAAGAATCCTTGAGTTTAAAGAATTTACGGCGCCTACAAAGGACATTACTGTTAATCTAATAGATATCAGCGAAGACAAAACAAAAAGAAAAGTTTAAATTATAATATAGTGAGCTTTTAATTTTAAAAAGTAATTTTAAAACATTGAAATAAACGATATGAAGACACATACAAAAATAACACAAGACGAAATAACACCTCAATTAGCGCTTAACTATTTAAAGGAGGGAAATGAGAGGTTTGTAAAAAATTTACGCGCGAATAGGAACCTACTAGAGCAAGCCAATAATACGGCTGACGGTCAGTTCCCATTCGCTGTTATATTGAGCTGTATTGATTCTCGTACCTCAGCAGAGTTGGTCTTTGACCAAGGCCTTGGCGACATCTTCAGTGCACGTGTTGCAGGAAATATAGTAAATGAAGACATTCTAGGTTCAATGGAGTATTCTTGTAAAGTGGCAGGATCAAAACTTGTGGTTGTTATTGGTCACTCAAAATGTGGCGCTATAACAGCCGCCTGTCAACACGTAGAAATGGGTAATATCACAGCTCTACTTAATAAAGTAAAACCTGCTATTGATAAAGTCACACCAACCGTTGATGATATTACATCAAACATTTCGGTGCAAAAAGTAGCCGACGAAAACGTTAAAGTTGCAATCAATGAAATTCGAAATAAAAGCGAAATTCTTGCTGAAATGGAAAAGAACGGCGAAATAAAAATCGTTGGTGGTATGTATAACTTAGAGAATGGGAAGGTTGAATTCTTTGATTAAATCAAAGTTTAATTAACTTAAAAGTTTTAATAATTTGCAAACGAGCTATCTAAATAAGATGGCTCGTTTTAGTTTAGACCATATATTGAATAAATTAATAGGGTTACCCCTTTAAATCACAGAACGTAAATAGTTTATGTTCTAACTGTGTTTCTTTGTGTAAAAATAGCACAAATGAAAATACTTAAAGAATTATAGATAAAAGAGTTTAGCCTGCATTATTCATGAATTCTCCCTGTCCGCCGGCCGTGCCTGCCGGCAGGCAGGCAGGCAGGCGCGGTATTCCAAAGCCAAAACACCTGTTACCTTTGGAAATGCTCGAAATTTGGATCTGAAGATCAATGTTTAGCTTATTTGTCAGCGACAAAATGGGGCGAAGAATATAGTTGTAGAAAATGTAAAAACGAACGATTTAGCGCTGGAAAAAAGAAGTACAATAGACGCCGTGCCTGCGGCAGGCAGGTTGTTCTCGCTGTGGATATGACGAATCTCCAACTGCAAATACTTTGTTTCATAAAGTCAAGTTTGGTATACGAAAGGCTTTTACTATTGTATTCGAAATGAGCGCAGCAACAAAAA
>JBDNGW010000345.1:0-4861 GCA_041689735.1 Leeuwenhoekiella sp.
ACAAAACTGAAAAAACCCAGCTAAAAGGCGGGGTTTTATAATTTTCAGGATTATTATCCAATATAACTTTAATGAATCCTAGAGAATCAATTAATGCCCAAAAACTAAAATTGTCTACATAATTTTAGATCTCGCATTATAACCATTGAAAGCAGAAATCAGTCAAAAGCAACTTTCAATTCTATTTAACAATTATCAGTTAGTTATAATCCAATCTTTCATCTTTTATCTTTCAGCGAAGAAATCTCTGCTCTTTTCTCTCTGCTCTCTGTTCTTTGCTCTTTATTCTCTACTCTCTTTTCTCCAATCTCTCAACACAAACCAAAAATTTCCAAAACTATCACTTCCAAGTTTTAAGCCACTCCCAAAGCACCAGTACCATTCCCACTAGAGCCATAATTGCCATTGCCCAAACGCCCCATTGTGTCTGTTTTATAGCTGTAAATTGCGATAAAAAACCGCTTAGAAGTATAAAACCAAGCCCTATTAGCTGTATGCGCTTCATTAATCGTTTAGTTTCAGTACAGCCATAAAAGCTTCCTGGGGGATTTCCACATTACCGACCAGGCGCATGCGTTTTTTACCTTTTTTCTGCTTTTCCAGAAGTTTTCGCTTCCGCGAAATATCACCACCATAACATTTTGCGGTAACATCTTTTCTAAGCGCTTTTACGGTTTCCCTTGCGATGATCTTCGCGCCAATGGCCGCTTGAATGGGAATATCAAATTGCTGCCGGGGGATAAGCTCTTTCAGCTTCTCGCACATCCGTTTGCCAATGTCATAGGCATTATCCTTATGCAACAGCGCAGAGAGCGCATCCACCACATTGGCGTTGAGCAGTACATCTACCTTGACCAACTTTGAGGCGCGCATGCCAATGGGCGAATAGTCAAAAGAAGCATATCCCTTGGAAACCGTTTTAAGGCGGTCGTAAAAGTCAAATACAATCTCTGCCAGTGGCATGTCAAAGGTAAGTTCCACGCGGTCTGTGGTAAGATAGGTCTGGTTCGTGATCAAACCGCGTTTTTCAATGCAAAGGGACATTACGGGGCCCACATAATCTGCTTTTGTGATTATGGAAGCCTTGATAAATGGCTCCTCTACACGGTTTATGCCGGAAGGATCTGGCAGGTCTGACGGGTTGTTGACCAATATGGCTTTTTCGGGTTCCCTATGGGTAAATGCGTGGTAGGAAACGTTGGGCACCGTCGTGATTACGGTCATATCAAACTCACGTTCCAGACGCTCCTGAATGATTTCCAAGTGCAACATTCCTAGAAAACCACAACGGAAACCAAATCCCAGCGCCGCCGAACTTTCCGGTTGAAACACCAAAGAGGCATCGTTGAGCTGCAACTTTTCCATAGAACTGCGCAGGTCTTCATAATCTTCGGTGTCTACGGGATAAATTCCGGCAAAAACCATGGGTTTAACGAACTCAAATCCAGAAATTGGGTTTGTGGTAGGGTCTTTTGTATCGGTAATGGTATCTCCTACTTTCACTTCGCGGGCTTCTTTGATACCCGTGATAAGATAGCCCACATCACCGGCTTTTATTTCTTTTTTGGGCACTTGCACCAACTTCAACGTACCCACTTCATCGGCAAAATATGATTTTCCGGTGGCTATGAACTTGATTTCCTGTCCTTTTTTGATACTTCCGTTTATGACCCTAAAAATGGTTTCCACACCACGAAATGGATTGTAGACCGAATCAAAAATAAGCGCCTGCAAAGGTTCATCCACAGTACCTTTGGGATGAGGAATACGGTCAATAATGGCGTTGAGAATTTCTTGAATTCCTACTCCTGTCTTTGCACTGGCGGGGATCACATCTTCGGGATTGCAGCCCAGTAGGTCTACGATATCATCAGTCACCTCATCTGGACTGGCACTGGGCAGGTCAATTTTATTAAGTACCGGGATGATTACCAGGTCATTTTCCAAGGCAAGGTACAAGTTGGAGATAGTCTGCGCCTGGATGCTCTGCGCCGCGTCCACAATAAGAAGCGCACCTTCACAAGCTGCAATGCTGCGGGAAACCTCGTAGGAAAAGTCTACGTGGCCCGGAGTGTCGATTAGGTTTAAGATATAAGGCTCGCCGTTGTGCACATAATCCATCTGGATGGCATGCGACTTTATGGTAATTCCGCGCTCGCGTTCAAGATCCATAGTATCAAGCAACTGATCCTTCTTTTCCCTGTCAGTAACTGAACCTGTAAATTCGAGCAGGCGGTCTGCAAGCGTACTTTTACCGTGGTCTATATGGGCAATAATGCAAAAATTGCGGATGTTTTTCATAAAAAATTTCTAGGCCGATACGCAGGTATCGCTTTGACCCACAAATATAAGGCTTAGCTAGGCCAATGGCTAATTAAATAATTTTCTCTCCTCTCAAAAAAATTCCAGTTAAATGTGCTTGGAGCTATTGATATCTCTAGAGATTAACTTAATTTTAACGCCATATGGAGAATCGACTACTAATACTTCTTTTTTTATTAAGTTTAAACCTAAGTTTTGCGCAGGATCATCCCATTTCTGGAAAGGTGGTGGATAATCAAGACCAACCCATAGCTTTTGCAAATGTGATAGTACTGGCAGCCGTAGATTCCACCCTTATTATGGGCGCTGTTTCCGGGGAAATGGGAGATTTTTCCTTCCCTTCCGTAGCGCAGGGAAATTACTTGCTAAAAGCCAGTTTTATAGGTTATAAAGACGGTTTTTCGGCTCCTTTTGAAGTTAATGATGATATCGAAATTCCGGTTATTACCTTGATAAATGATGAGGAAGCCCTTGATGAAGTTACCGTTACTGCCAAAAGGCCGACAATACGTAGAGAAATCGATCGACTGGTTTTTAATGTGGAAAATACGTCGCTTTCTTCTGGAAACTCATTTGATATTCTAAGACGCACCCCTGGCGTTATAGTAATGCAGGACGAGATCATGATTAAAAATACCCCTGCGGTCGTATATATCAATGACCGTAAGGTTTACCTTTCTTCCACCGAGCTGCGCCAACTTCTGGAAGGATTTAATGGCGAAAATGTAAAATCGGTTGAAGTAATTACCAATCCACCGGCCAATTATGATGCTGAAGGCGGCGCGGTTTTAAACATTGTGACTTCAAAAAACCTTTCTATAGGCTATAAAGGAAGTCTTAATGCTTCAAATACCATTGCCATTTTGCCAAAATACAACTTTGGGACGAGCCATTATTATAAAACTAAAGGCGTTGATATTTATGCCAATTATAATCTAAGCGCCCGTTCAGACTTTAAAAATGACAATAGCTTCATTAACTTTTTTGACAATGGAAACCCAAGTGACCGCTGGGAAAGTGATTTCGACAAGACAACAAGAAGTCTTGCCCACAACTTCAATACGATTTTTGACTTTACGCTGAATGAAAAAAACACGTTGAGCTTTTCATCGATCATTCAATATACGCCCAGCAGTGATTCTGATATTGATGTGCTCACCACTATTTTTAATCCACAACGTGCATTAGATTCCTTATTTAGAACCAATAGCCGTTTGAAAAATGACCGAACCAATCTTCTTTTCAGTGGGAAATATATGTCTATCTTAAATGAAGCGGGCGCCCAACTTTCGGTGGAGGCCAATTATATTACATATGATGATAACCAGACGCAGAATCTGGCAACCAATTATTTTGACCCACAGAATACGCTGCTCAACACAAATTCATTTTTTACGGATTCCGGTCAAGAAAGTGAGATTTTCACCGCACAGACAGATCTGACTACAACCCTTGGAGATGCCAGTTTTGAAGTGGGTGGAAAATTCACGACTTCAAATTCTCAAAGTAATATTGATTTTTTTGATACAAATTCAGGCAGTCAAGTTTTTAATACTGCAAACTCAGATGCTTTTGATTATGATGAGCAAATTTATGCAGCGTATGCAAGCATCGAGAAAAACTGGGAAAAATGGGCGTTGAAAGTCGGTTTTAGAGGAGAATACACCGATATTTTAGGTGATTCCCGAAGTTTAGGGGAAGTCAATACCCAAAAATACTTTGAACCTTTTCCATCGGTTTATATTACCCATAGTCCCAATGAAAATAACAGTTTTGCATTAAATTATGGCCGCCGCATCGTCAGGCCTGTTTTTTCCAGTTTGAATCCATATCGCTATTTTTTAAATGAAAATAATTTTCAGGCAGGAAATCCAGATTTAAGGCCCGGTTTGGAGAATATGATCAATTTCGACTATGTTCTCAAAAATAAATACACGTTTTCGGTTTACTATAAACGAATCGATAATGATCCTCAGGGACTTACTTTTCAGAATAATCCCGGTCGTTTTATTAGGAGCATCGATCTTAACGTAGATTATACCGAAGAATATGGCTTGGATTTTATTTACCAAGCCCCAATAACAAATTGGTGGTTTTTAAGCTTTATAACTTCTTTTTACCATATTAAAGTTGTTTTTCCCGATGTTGAAAGCAACAATCAGTTGGTTGAAAATGACGCATATGCCAATTATTCCACCGTGGGCAATTACCTTACTTTAAGTCAGGACGGCACGTTTACTGCAAATCTTTCAGCCTATATAAATACAGATAATGTTACCGGATCCTTCAATTGGGAACGGCCACAATCTCTCGTTTCCTTTGGCCTGCGGAAAACTTTTTTAAATGAAAGACTGGAGGCCACGATAGATGTTTTTGACATTTTCAATACGATGAAAGTGCCACTTACCTCCAATTATCTTAATCAGGATAATGGATTTTTCTCCAGACCCGAGAATAGAACGCTCAAGTTTGGCATCGTCTTTAACTTCGGAAACTTCAAACTTTCAGGCAACGAGCCCGCCACAGATGCGGAAGAAAA
>JBDNGW010000346.1:0-3523 GCA_041689735.1 Leeuwenhoekiella sp.
GAATTGGTCCTATAGCTCAGTTGGTTAGAGCACCTGACTCTCCCGAAAGCTTTCGGGACAGGTGGTTCCTTCGGGATTATAAGAGTATATTGTTGAATAAAGAATTGGTCCTATAGCTCAGTTGGTTAGAGCACCTGACTCATAATCAGGTGGTCCCTGGTTCGAGCCCAGGTGGGACCACAAAAGGGGAAGCGTAATGCTTCCCCTTTTATGATTTAAAGTATATTGATCCCAATAGTTATGGGGAGATTAAAGCACCTGACTCTCCCGAAAGCTTTCGGGACAAGGTGGTCCCTGGTTCGAGCCCAAGTGGGACCACTAAAAGGAAAGCAAAACGCTTCCCCTTTTTTAATTTATAAGCTTTTCGACTTGGCCTTCACCTATATTCTTTACAGTAAGACACTTGACCGTTTTTACACGGGTGCATGCCATTTGGACGAGCTTGAAGGCCGTATAGAAAAGCACAACACAGCGGTTTATGGAACGCATCGTTTTACGGCCAGGGCCAATGATTGGGAGCTCTTTCTCAGTTTTAAATGTGTCGATTATTCCCATTCGGTGCGTTTAGAGCGGAAGATAAAATCAATGAAGAGCAGCAGATATATCGGCAACCTGAAAAAATATCCCGAACTGCGCGATAAGATCCTAAAGGAAACCCAGAGCAACTGACTCTCCCGAAAGTTTTCGGGACAGGTGGTCCCTGGTTCGAGCCCAGATAGGACAACATCAGTAAATGCATAACTTAAGCGCTAAAGATCAATAAAATTTTCAGCGCTTTTTTATTGATTTTCTAGTATTTTTAATGTTTGAAGTGTTTTTTTGGTTAAATTAAAGAAAAGTCAGTAACATTTTCAGTACTAATACGTTTGAAAATTTTAAATATATGAGTGAAAAGGATTTACGGTGGGAGCAACGATTTAGCAACTTCAATAAAGCTTTAGCTAAGCTAAAAGAAGTCGTCACTAAAATAAAAAAGGAATATCCTGAAAATAAGGAGATTGTTCAAAGTGATTTTATTTTCGGTTTTGATATTATCAAAGAGGGACTTATACAGCGTTTTGAATACACTCATGAACTCGCTTGGAATGTTATGAAAGATTATGCGACATATCAAGGAAACCCCAGTGTGGGTGGATCCCGGGATGCTGTAAGGGAAGCTTTTCAAATGCAGCTTATAAAAGATGGCCAGGTCTGGATGGACATGATTAAAAGTCGGAATAAATCATCCCATACCTATAATGAGAAAACGGCGGATGAGATTTTCAAAGATATTATTAACCTATACTACCCCGCTTTCGACGAATTTAGAAAATATATGCAGGCAAAACTTGATAATTCTGAAAACGATATCTTCAACCAAAAATAATGTACGGACTAGATCAAGAAGATATTCAAAAAATTATTTCAGTATTTCAAAACCATAATGATATCAAAACGGCCATACTTTATGGTTCAAGGGCTAAAGGAAATTACAAGCCCTATTCTGATATTGACCTTAGCTTGAAAGGTGATGACCTCAATCTATCAAAATTATTTGCTGTAGAAACGGAACTTGATGATCTGCTTTTGCCGTACAAAATGGACCTTTCCATTTACCATCAAATTGGAAATCCAGATTTGGTGGATCATATCAAACGGGTGGGCATTGTATTTTATAGTCTGAAAGCTGATTAGTTTTTTGCATCACTCTACTAATCCATTTCAGAATTATAGCTTGCCTTTTTCGAAAGACGTAGTGATTTGTTTCAGAAACTAGGTATCAAAAACGCAGTTTAGCGCCATTAATTAAGTACTTTAACAGGCTCAGCAGAACTATTTTGACGACTCTGCCAGAAGAACGGCAGGCAAGCCAAATGGCTGAAAAACGCACAAGTTAGTGCTAGAAGTTGGGTTTTTAAAGTCGCCGATTATTTTCTTAAAAGTCAATCGATCTATTTTTGTAAAAAGCAAAAAATTAAATACTAGAAAATCAACATCAAAGCTAGACTCTAAAAATTGTAGTTTTAAATAAATTTTTTTCGAAGTAACATTAATACAAAATTGAGAGTGCTTTATAATTGAAAGATTACAATTCCTTATCTTTTTGAAATCATATTAGAGGATATTTAGTTCACACTATTTGTCAAAGTTGAATACTTAAGTAAAAGATAAACTGCAATAGGTCTAACTGCTGTTGCAAATTATACTACTTTTCTGCAATACCACAATCTTTATTGCAAATATTTGTCATATTTTGCAATAACTAAATTGGTAGCGCAAATTTAACCAAAAGTGATGCAAAATTTTAAAGCAGGAACAAAAATTAATCAAGGGTATTATAAGAGTTTTCAGCCTCATCCCATAAACAAACAATGGGAACTTCAAGATATGGAGCTTCTTGATCTTCTTTCTAAGGCAGACCGTCATTTGGGTCGCCTCGATATGTACTCGGAACATATCCCGGATATTGATCTTTTCATTAGTATGCACGTTGTTAAAGAAGCAACGCAAAGTAGTCGTATAGAGGGCACACAGACAAATATAGAAGAGGCTTTACTCAACAAAGAGAATGTACATCCCGAAAAAAAAGTCGATTGGGAAGAGGTGCAGAATTATATCGCTGCAATGAATCAGGCCATAGCAATGTTAGGTACTATCCCTTTTTCCTCTCGTTTAATCAAAGAAACACATAAAGTGCTGCTTCAAGGGGTGCGTGGGGAGCATAAAATGCCCGGTGCTTTTCGTACCAGTCAGAATTGGATAGGAGGAGCATCCATAAGCGATGCCGTTTTTGTACCTCCTACACATACTTCTATTGCTGACTTAATGAGTGACTTAGAGCATTTTTCTCATAATGAATCCATTTATTTTCCTGATTTGCTCAAAATTGCTTTAATTCATTATCAATTTGAGACCATACATCCGTTTTTAGATGGTAATGGCAGGGTGGGCCGCTTATTAGTAACCTTGTACCTGGTTGACAAAGAAATTCTTAAACGTCCTATTCTATACCTTTCAGACTTTTTTGAGCGAAATAAGGTACTTTATTATGATAATTTAACCCGTGTGCGAACCCATAATGATCTTAGACAATGGTTTAAGTTTTTTTTAGTTGGTGTTATTGAAACAGCCAAAAGTGGGGTAAGCACTTTTGATACAATCTTAAAACTCAAAAAAGAAACGGAACTGAAAATACAGGATTTAGGTTCTAAGGCCAATAATGCTCAAAAGGTAATGAGTTATTTGTTTAAACGCCCCATGATCGAAGTCACACAAATTATGGAGGTAGCAGAAGTTTCTAAAAGGACTGCATACAATTTACTGGCAGATTTAGAAGGTTTAGAAATACTCAAGGAGATTACTGGAGGAAAACGAGATAAGTTGTATGTATTTGATGATTATATAAAAATATTTAAATAGAGAACAACTATTTTCTTATATCCTTAAATCCGCAGGCATTGTTAATAAGAAAGTGGAAAAGTCAATGAAAACAATGCTCCAGAGACTTTTCCCTTTCAATTATTTTCACTTATTTGGGTGAAAA
>JBDNGW010000347.1:0-7693 GCA_041689735.1 Leeuwenhoekiella sp.
CGTTTTAAATTCCGCCTTGCGGAAGCCCTTGAGTGCCCTATTTCTGATGTAGATGGTATCGTGGTAGGTGGACACAGTGATACGGGAATGATTCCTATGACACGTTTGGCTACTCGCAATAGTATTCCTGTTTCTAAATTTCTTAAAGAAGACCGCCTAAACCAAGTAATGGAAGATACCAAAGTGGGCGGGGCAACCTTGACCAAATTATTGGGTACTTCTGCCTGGTATGCGCCGGGAGCTGCCGTTTCCAGTCTGGTACAGGCGATCGCTTGCGATCAGAAAAAAATGTTCCCTTGCTCTGTATTGCTGGAAGGTGAATATGGACTGAATGATATTTCAATAGGCGTTCCCGTAATTTTGGGCAAAAACGGTATTGAAGAGATCGTGGAGATCGAACTTACCGAAGACGAAAAAAATAAAATGCAAGAAAGCGCAGAAGCGGTTAAGAAGACTAATGATTTGCTGGAGATTTAGTAGAAGGTAGTAGTCAGTAGGAAGTAGTCAGTAATAAGTATTTAGTTGTCGAGTAAAAGAAGTGGTTTTTTTTTTAAATAAAAAATTAATCTTCTGAATTTTTTTCTGAATATTATGCGTTAACAACCCAGGTATCTTGAGAACTTCGACTATTCACGAAAAATTTCCCAATAGGCCAATGAGAAAGGCATTCTAGAACTGGACTACATATTTATTGAAGTTTTAAATAAAAAAATGCCGCCCAAAAAAGGAGGCATTTTTTATGCTTGATATTCATTTAGAAGTTATCCACATTTTGAGGAACCGCAATCTTTACAGGTAAGGCAGCCTTCTTGATAGATCAATTCCGTAGAGTTACAGTTTTCACATTTTTGCTTGTGAGCAATGGTGCCGTCTGCGACGTAGCGTTTTAATGCACGCGCAACACCGTTTTTCCAAGTGTTAATCGAAGCATTATCCAGTTGGAGGCTATTTGTCAGTTCCACAGCCTTTTCTATAGGCATGCCGTAGCGTAAAGTGGTAGAGATAAGTTTGGCATAATTCCAATATTCAGGGTCAAATTTATGTGATAGACCTTCAATTGTGGTTTTATAGCCCCGCTTGTTTTTGTACTGAAAATCATAGCGCGAAGTGCCATCCTCGTTACGGTTTTTTATAATTGTGCCGCCTTCAACTGATCGTGGCAATAAAATGCCATCTTCATCATCAGCGATACCGGTAAATATTTCATAGGGTTTCCCACTGATCAGACCGATAAATGCAATCCACTTTTCCTTGTTGTTCTGAAAGCGTACGATATCTGCCTCCAGTGTTTGTGGACGTTTCGTGGGAAAAGGGGTTAGACTATTGTTGTTATCTTCTTTCTTATCCTCATTGGAAATCAATACACCAGATCTGGAACCATCACGATAAACGGTCACGCCTTTGCAGCCCGCCTGCCATGCTTCCATATAAAGGTTGCCCACAAGTTCCTCGTCTACGTCATTGGGTAAATTTATGGTCACGCTAATGCTGTGGTCCACCCATTTTTGTACTGCACCTTGCATGCGCACTTTGTTGAGCCAATCCACATCATTTGAAGTTGCCCCAAAATAAGGGGATTTTGCGATCAGTTTATTGAGTTCTTCCTGGCTGTAATTTTCATCTATATTGTGGCCATTAACTTCCATCCATTCTTTAAAACGGTGGTGAAAAACGACGTATTCTTCCCAAGAATCGCCCACTTCGTCTACAAAATCGACTCGGGCTCCTTTATCATTAGGATTTACCTTGCGGCGGCGTTTGTACACGGGAAGGAAAACGGGCTCTATCCCTGAAGTGGTCTGGGTCATCAAACTCGTGGTTCCAGTGGGGGCAATAGTAAGTAGTGCAATATTACGACGACCGTATTGCAGCATGTCGTAATATAATTTTTCATCGGCTTTTTTAAGCCGAAGGATAAACGGATTTTCTTTTTCTCTTTCGGAATCAAAAATGGGGAAAGCACCGCGCTCTTTTGCTGCATAGACCGAAGCACGATACGCTTCAATGGCAATGGTTTTATGGATTTCCACTGAAAAATCGGTGCCTTCGTTGCTCGCATATTTAATGCCCAGCGCAGCAAGCATATCACCTTCCGCGGTGATCCCGATTCCCGTTCTGCGGCCTTCTTCGGCTTTTTGTTTAATACTGAGCCACAGGTTGCGCTCTACATTTTTTACTTCGGCACCTTCAGGATCGGCATAGATTTTCGTTAGGATGGCATCAACTTTTTCAAGTTCCAGATCGATAATATCGTCCATGATACGCTGTGCCTTACCGATATGCTTTTTGAAAAGATCAAAATTAAACGCGGCTTTATCAGTAAATGGATCTTCTACATAGGAAAACAGGTTGATGGCCAGCAAACGGCAAGAATCATAGGGACAGAGCGGAATTTCCCCGCAAGGGTTTGTAGAAACTGTTTTGTAACCCAGGTCCGCATAACAATCGGGAACCGATTCATTAATAATGGTGTCCCAGAATAATATGCCCGGTTCTGCCGATTTCCAGGCATTATGGACGATTTTTTTCCAAAGTTTTTCAGCGTTGATTTCTTTTTGATTCAGTGGATCTTTACTGAAAATCGGATATTTTTGAGTATAAGCACCCTGATTTTTGACCGCTTGCATAAAACCGTCGTCAATGCGCACGGAAACATTTGCGCCGGTCACTTTCCCTTGTTCCATTTTAGCATCAATAAAATCTTCGGCATCGGGATGGTTTATGGAAACGGAAAGCATCAAAGCCCCACGACGACCATCTTGAGCAACTTCACGGGTAGAATTGGAATACCGCTCCATAAAAGGGACGAGCCCCGTTGAGGTCAAGGCGGAATTTTTTACCGGCGAACCTTTTGGCCTAATGTGCGACAGGTCATGACCCACACCGCCACGGCGTTTCATGAGCTGCACCTGCTCCTGATCGATCTTCATGATGCCGCCGTAAGAATCAGCATTCCCGTTGTTACCTATCACAAAACAGTTGGAAAGCGAACCCACTTGATATGGGTTTCCTATACCGGCCATGGGACTTCCCTGAGGTACGATATATTTAAAATCGCGGATAAGGTCAAAAACTTCCTCCTCGGTCATTGCATTTGGATAGTTCGCTTCAATACGCGCGACTTCCTTTGCTATACGGCGATGCATATCATCGGGATCTTTTTCGTAGATATTCCCTTCAGAATCCTTGAGTGCATATTTATTGACCCAGACGCGGGCGGCGAGATCATCACCTTTAAAATAGGCGGCAGCAGCTTTAAAGGCTTCGTCCTGAGTAAATACTTTTTGTTTTGTAGGAGATGTTTTAACTGACATAGGAAATTTTTTTAGCGGTTCTTGTGAATAGATTTGGAACGAGTAAAAGTAGTCAATTAAAGCGATCATTACCAAATAAACTTTCTTAAAGTTGTCAATTCACGACACTTATTTAACTGATATACAATTATATAATAATTTATCAACAGTAAAAAGTTCACAAATATTTTGATTTAGTTGTTAAAATCGAAAAGTTGGCATGTTGCAGGTTTTGAAGGTTTTAATCAGTTATTAGCCGTTCGCCGTTATATGTAAGAGAAACAGTTCCATTCGATCAAAGATGTGTACAATCATTATAACTAGCTTCTTCGATTAGAGGTTTAATCTTAAAACCACTATGATGAATTCATAAAATTTAAAAGGCAGCCTTTTGTGATTCTTTATTATAGCATTATTAAGAAGCTGTTTTTCAATGCTCTATTTGAGGTGGATTCTAATTTGGTCAGCTTCTGAAAGTTAAAGAAATCTAAATGATAATTATTGTCAGTATTGCATTGAAACCCTATATTTGCACGTTTTATAAATTGACGGGGAGGAATGTTTTCGGCCTCAATTAATTAATAGTAGATTATAATGCAGAATAAAGGACTCATACGGGTATTTGCGATTTTATTTGGTTTGGTTAGTTTATACCAGCTTTCTTTTACATATTTCACTAGTTCGGTGGAAGATAAAGCGGATGTATTTGCTGAAAATAAAGTGCCCTCAACGGCCACGGATTATGTGGAGAAAAGGAGCGATGCTAAAAGTATTTATCTTGATTCTATAGGCAACATGCCTATTGCAGTAGGTATTACTTATAATGAAGCCAAAGATAAAGAACTTAACAAAGGTCTTGACCTCGAGGGTGGCATGAATGCCATTTTAGAGATTTCTGTGGCAGACATACTTCGTGGCTTAAGTAATAACAGTCAAGATCCCGCTTTCAATCAAGCGTTGAGTGAAGCGGCGGAGACACAGAAAAGCAGTCAGCAGAGTTTTATTGACGATTTTTATGATGCTTATAAGGATCTTCCCGGTGAGAATAGTCTTGCCTCTCCAGATGTTTTTGCAAATACCACGCTGGGGGACAAGATAAACTTCAACATGAGCAATGATGAGGTGATGGATGTGGTAGATAACCTAGTTGATGAATCTATCAATTCTGCTTTTGAGGTATTGCGTAACCGTATTGATAAATTTGGTGTCAGCCAGCCTAATATACAGCGTATGGATAACCGTGCGCGTATACTTATAGAGCTTCCTGGTGCAACAGATATAGAGCGCGTAAAATTTCAACTTGAAAGTACTGCCCAGCTTGAATTCTACAAAACTTATTTTGCCGGCGATGTTATAGAGTACCTCTTTAATGT
Organism: Leeuwenhoekiella sp.; assembly: GCA_041689735.1. Lineage (GTDB taxonomy): Bacteria > Bacteroidota > Bacteroidia > Flavobacteriales > Flavobacteriaceae > Leeuwenhoekiella. The sequence continues at coordinate 4,667 of JBDNGW010000347.1, forward strand.
CAATACAACGCTTAAAGATCTTGTGGCTCCCGCCGAAGAAAAAAACGCTGAAGCAGATACCACCACTACCGATGCAGATGATGCCATTAACGACCTGCTCGCCAGTGAAGAAGATACTACTGCCGCCAGCAAAGGTGCGAATCCCCTATTTGAGGTGTTTCAATTCAACCCTTCCATTCAGCAGTTTCCACAGAGTTCTGTTTTGGGTTACGCAGCCATTCAGGATACCGCCACGGTAAACCGTTACCTTAACATGCCCGAAATTTTAAGGGAGCGCCCTCAAAATTTACGCTTTGCGAAATTCCGTTGGGGGGTTACCGAAGATGAGGATTCTAACATCGTTCCACTTTACGCATTGCAATCAGACCGTGCCGGTACCCCAGCAATGGACGGTGATATTGTGCAGGATTCGAGACAGCAATATACGCAAACAGGGCTTCCCTCAGTAGGTATTGATTTTGAAGGTCAAGGACCAAGTCAGTGGGCAAAAATAACACGTGAAGTTGCACAGCAGGGCAACGCTATTGCTATCGTACTTGACGACGTTGTTTATTCTGCCGCTACCGCCAAACAAGAAATTTCCGGCGGGGCGACCGAAATTTCGGGTAATTTTACCGTAAATAAAGCGCAGGATCTTGCTAACGTATTAAAAGCTGGTAAGCTTCCCGCTTCCGCGAGAATCATATCTTATGATGTAATAGGGCCTTCACTGGGCCAAGAGGCCATAGATAGTGGATTGCTATCTTTTGTTCTTGCCCTTGTGCTCGTACTTATCTGGATGGTTATTTACTACGGTAAAGCAGGATTATACGCAGATATCGCACTTGCAGTAAACATTCTTTATATTTTCGGAATTCTGGCAGGTCTGGGTGCGGTTCTCACACTGCCCGGTATAGCTGGTATTGTGTTGACAATAGGTATGTCAGTGGATGCAAACGTACTTATCTTTGAACGTATCAAAGAGGAGATGGCCAAGGGCAAATCGCAGCGAGATTCGATAAAAGATGGTTTTAACAATGCGTTATCTTCCATTCTGGATGCAAACATCACCACGTTTTTAACGGCTTTGATCCTGTTCCTATTCGGTACGGGACCTATTCAAGGTTTTGCTACCACATTGATGATAGGTATAGCAACTTCCTTATTTAGCGCTATTTTTATCACCAGACTGTTTATAAATAGTTATGGCAAGAATGGAAAGACGCTTCCTTTTTCAACCCCTCCAACTCGCACACTTTTTCAGAATACCAATGTGGACTTTTTGGGCAAACGTAAAGTAGCCTACACAATCAGTAGTATTCTGGTGTTGATTAGTATCACTTCTTTATTCATCAACGGCCTTGATGAAGGTGTTGATTTTGTAGGAGGAAGGAATTATACGGTACGTTTTGAAAACCCTGTGAATGCCAGCGATGTTGAAGGTAAGCTTATAGATCAGTTTGGTAGCGCACAGGCAAAGACCTACGGTGATGCAAACCAGCTCAAGATCACGACCAAATATAAGATCGAAGATGAGAGCTCTGGAATTGATGAGGAGATTCAGCGGAAATTATTCACCGCTTTAGAATCCTATTTACCGGTCAATTTGACCTATGACCAATTTATAAAAGGCTCTAATGCTGACAAAGTGGGTATCTTACAATACAATAAGGTAGGACCTACCATTGCAGATGACATCAAAAAAGACTCCATTTGGGCCGTTTTAGGGTCACTTGTGGTGGTTTTTCTCTATATCCTGCTTCGTTTCCGCAGATGGCAGTTTTCACTTGGTGCTGTGGTTGCGGTGTTCCACGATGTATTAATTGTTTTGGGTATTTTCTCATTGACCTATAAATTCCTTCCATTTAATATGGAAATCGATCAATCTTTTATCGCAGCCATCCTTACCGTTATTGGGTATTCGCTGAATGATACCGTGGTAGTTTTTGACCGGATACGGGAATATCTAAACGAGCATGACGCTACGCGGAAAATGGGAACAATTATAAATCAGGCAATAAACAGTACCATAAGCCGTACGTTAAATACCTCGATGACCACATTGATCGTGTTGCTCGCTATATTTATCTTTGGCGGTGCCAGTATAATGGGCTTTATGTTCGCGCTGATTGTAGGTGTTGTAGTGGGTACCTATTCTTCCATATTCATAGCTACTCCGGTCATGTATGATAGCGTAGAGAAAAAGGCATTGAAAAATCAGGTTGAAACTAAAGCAGAAGTGGTACAATAAATCACTTTTATCATAATAAAAAATCCCGTTCGGTTTTTAACTGAACGGGATTTTTATTTTCAGTGCTTGATCTTGTTGAATGCTTTGAAAAAATGGGAAAAGTTTAGAATTTGGATTAGGCTTTTTTTTGCTATTTTCATAGGGGATTGCATGCTCTCATTTTGTACCTAATTTTTCTGAAAAATCTTTGCCAGGTACTTTCCAGGTATGTAAATGATACCCACTATCCCAAAACATAAACTCTAACCTGCTGGCCGTGACAAAGGCTTCCGTCATTAATTGCTGTTGCGCACTGGTTAAATCTTTGGCGATAGCATTACAAATGGACTTGGCTTTTTCAACCAAAAGACCAAACTCTTCTCCTGCATAGGTGTCGATCCATTTTTGATATGGATTTTCTTCTGCAATTCGGTTGTCATAAATATAATCGCCTACTTCTTTATAAATCCAAAAACAAGGTAATACAGCGGCCATAGCGATTTCTATCTGGTCTAAGGCCGCGGTACTTTTCAGAAAACTAATGTAATGATGTGTGGTGGGTTCAATGGTTCCGCGTTGAATAAGTCCATATTCCTGAAAGTAGGAATCGTGTAAGGATTTTTCAACCACAATGGCACCTTCGGCGAAACGTATGAACTCTAAAGCGTGCGGAGTGTTCTGCGCTCTCGCCGCAATGAGCGCTAAACTTCTGGCAAAATGTTCTAAGGATCTGTTTAGAAATAACCTGCCCATTTCTATGGGTTCTTTTGCCCAGCAACTGCGTTGAAAATACTCGCCATAGCTACGGCTATGTCTGC
>JBDNGW010000348.1:0-2215 GCA_041689735.1 Leeuwenhoekiella sp.
AATAGCGTTTTAAAAGATCCCTTATAGTACTTTCCACCTCGTAAAAACTAATGGTGTCCACAGCATCTTCAGTAGCCTCAATCACTTCAAAATCACTATCAAGATCAATGGTTTCCAGACCTTTCTCTATAAAAGTTACCCAATACGCCTGTGCAGTAACATTGGTTACCACTCCCTTACCATGTTCCGCGTGATCGATACGCGAACCAATGCCCAGAATTTTCTTCATTTTTTACTATTTAAAACTAATTTTATAGTTTTTATTCTGTTTTACTTTCTTTACTGCTATACCTTTTTTTACTCTTTTACTGTTTTACTGCCTCACTCTTCTGACAATATAAAAGAACTCGACCAAATTAGAAAATAAAAATGTAGGTTTGAGTGGAAAAGAAACCATTAGGATAACAACTGACCCAGAAAGGAATAAAACATTGAATATTCAATGGAAGGCATTAAAAATCAACAATGAACAAAACTAAAATAATTGGTGGTATACTTGGTCCATTGCTTTTTATATACCTCAATTTCTTTTTCACGCCAGAAGGTCTTTCGCCGGCGGCGCAATCCACCCTCGCCTGTGCCGCTTGGATTGCGGTCTGGTGGACCATGGAAGTGATGCCCATTGCAGCGACCGCACTCTTACCTATCATTCTTTTCCCCATGACCGGTGCTTTACCACTTGATGAAACCACTGCAAGTTATGGTCACAAATACGTTTTTTTATTTGTGGGCGGCTTTCTAATTGCAATCGCCATAGAAAAATGGAATCTGCACCGCCGCATCGCGCTAAATATTATAAGCCTTATTGGAACCAGCGTAAACCGTATTCTCTTGGGTTTTATGGTGGCAACGGCCTTTTTATCAATGTGGATCTCCAACACCGCCACAACAGTAATGATGCTTCCCATAGGCATGGCCATTGTTTCCCAACTTAAGGACAATCCCGCATCAAAGGGGAATGAGCACCTTATCTTTGGCAAAGGTCTTATGCTCGCGATTGCCTATGCAGCCTCCATTGGTGGTATGGCCACGTTAATAGGCACACCGCCCAATCTTATTCTCGCCGGGGTTCTTGAGGATAGTTATGGAGTGGAAATCAGTTTTTTACAGTGGATGCAATTTGGTCTTCCCATCGCCATTCTGCTACTGATTATCTGCTGGTTTTATCTTACCCGTTTTGCCTTTGCCAAAGGACGCGATCTCGCTATGCCAAAGCAATTTCCAGGTGGAAAAGCCGAAATTCAACGTCTTATTTCAACCCTGGGTAAAATGAACAGGGAAGAACGCATCGTATTGGTTGTTTTCGCAGCCACCGCATTCTGCTGGATGTTCAGGGCCTACTTGATTCAACCGCTGTTTCCTGAAGTTGACGATACCATGATCGCAGTCTTTTTTGCACTTATCCTGTTTTTGATCCCTTCAAAAAAAGATAAGAAAGGTATGTTGCTCAATTGGGAGGAAGCAGTACAACTGCCGTGGGGAATCTTGCTGCTTTACGGTGGCGGTCTTGCGCTTGCGAGTGCATTTTCTGAAACCGGCCTCGCCGAATGGATCGGTATGCAGCTTACCACCATTGAAAATGTAGGTTTACTGCTGCTGCTTCTCATTCTTATCGCCTCGGTCAATTTCTTGACCGAAATCACTTCAAACCTTGCCACTACTGCGATGCTACTTCCGGTAATTGTACCGGTCGCGCTTATTTTTGACGTACATCCTTACATTTTAATGGCAGGCGTGACGGTAGCAGCGTCGTGTGCTTTTATGTTGCCAGTAGCCACTCCGCCCAACGCAATTGTTTTTGGTTCAGGCTATCTGCGCATTCCGGATATGGTAAAAACCGGTGTGTGGATGAATATTATATCGATCCTGTTGCTCACGGTGATTACCTATTATTTCTTACCGATTTTATGGGATTTTATACCAGATTCCTTTCCGGCGAACTTTAAAAAATAAATCACCTCGAAGCATAAATGCAATGAATTGGAATAAATAATCCTCGAAGCACAGCCGTTGAAGTATTCATAGGAAGAAAGTTTTGACATTTTAGGAAAAACATCCGTTTTCAAACTTTCCTCTAAAACCTCCGATGCAGAGCATCGTGGAATTCTAATAATTAAAAAAAACATTTCAATCTTCTGAAGGCGAGATTTGAGATAGTACACCTGAGCTCCCGCCAATTCCCAATAGCTATTAGGACGGGATTAGCCCTGCTGCC
>JBDNGW010000349.1:0-6246 GCA_041689735.1 Leeuwenhoekiella sp.
AATAATCATTATTTTTGTATACTATGTTGAAGAAAGATAATAACACGTATCAAGACTCTCGGGAGTATGCCCGGGAAAGAGATCAAAACGACCCACTGGCACATTTTAGGGATAAGTTCAATTTTCCCAAAGACCCGAGTGGAGATCCACTGATTTACCTGTGCGGGAATTCGCTGGGACTACAGCCGAAAAAAGCAAGGGAATATGTTGAAGAAGAAATGGCCAACTGGGCAGAACAGGCAGTAGAAGGGCATTTTCATGCAAAAGTCCCCTGGACAGAATACCACGAAATCCTAGCCAAACCCATGGCCAAAATCGTAGGTGCAAAGCCCAGTGAGGTGGTGATCATGAACACGCTTACCACAAACTTGCACCTGATGATGATCTCCTTTTATCAACCTACCCAAAAAAGGCATAAAATCCTTATCGAAAGTGACGCCTTTCCTTCAGATAATTATGCGGTGCAATCACAGATCAAGCAGCGCGGTTATGATCCGGAAGAATCCTTAATATTTTGGAAACCCAGGACTGGCGAAGAACTGTGCCGGCTGGAAGATCTGGAACAGATCCTGGAAGAGCAGGGCGAGGAGATCGCATTGCTTATGATAGGCAACTCTAATTATTATACCGGTCAGCGTTATCCCATTAAAGAAATTACCGAACTGGGGCATAAAAAAGGCTGTATGGTAGGTTTTGACCTCGCGCATGGCGCCGGTAACATTGTGGCAGACCTGCACGATAACGGGCCCGATTTTGCCGTGTGGTGCACCTACAAATATTTGAACAGTGGCCCCGGTAGCCTTGGCGGCTGTTTTGTGCATGAGCGTCATGAAAATAACAAGGATCTACCCCGTTTTACCGGTTGGTGGGGCCATAAAATGGATTCCCGCTTCAATATGCGGGTTGATTTTGATCCCATTCCCGGGGCAGATGGCTGGCAATTGAGCAACCCACCTATTCTGAGTATGGCACCCATTCGGGCATCGTTGGAAATTTTCGCGGAAGCGGGATTTAAAAATATCAGAAAAAAAGCGATCGCACTTACTGGTTATTTAGAATTTCTCATCGAGAACATAGGCGATGAACGCATATATATTATAACCCCAAAAAACCCAGAAGAACGCGGTTGCCAACTTTCAATACAGGTAAAAGATGCAGACCGCAGCCTTTTTGATGGTTTGATGAATGCGGGCATTATCTGCGACTGGCGGGAACCGGATGTCATACGGGTCGCCCCTGCCCCACTCTATAACAGTTTTGAAGATGTATATGAGATGAGCGTGCGCCTTAAGGAACTTCTCAAAGGGTTCTAAATACATAAGAAAATTTGGGTACCATACATCATCCGCAACCAACTAGCACGATTTGAAAAAACAAGAACATTTATTGGTAATAGGAGCAGGACTTTGCGGCTCTTTACTGGCCCTTCGTATGGCACAGCGCGGCTATAAAGTTTCCCTGATGGAAAAAAGACCAGACCTTAGGAAAGAATCCGTAGATTCTGGCCGCTCCATAAACCTTGCATTTTCAGACCGTGGCATGAAAGGGCTGCGCCTAGCCGGTCTTCATGATAAAGTTTTGCCCTTGTGCATCCCGATGAAGGGCCGCATGATCCATTCTGAAAATGGTGGGCAATTTATGAGTCCGTACAGTGGGCGTGATCATGAGTTTATCAATTCCATTTCCCGGGAAGATCTCAACATCATGTTACTGGATGAATGTGATAAAATGCGCGGAATCACCATGTTTTTTAATCAGAAATGCACCGGTGTAGCACTAGAGACCGCAAAAGCAACCTTTGAAGATTACCACACCGGAGAGACAACAGAGCATCAAGCTGATGTGATTATGGGCGCTGACGGCGTAGGTTCTGCCCTGCGGAAAAGCATGTTGGACCATAAAAAATTCCTTTTTAGCTATGGACAGGATTTTCTAACGCATGGTTATAAAGAACTTTCCTTTCCGCCAGCGGAAGACGGCGGTTATCTTACCGAAAAAAACGCGCTGCACATTTGGCCCCGCGGTAAAGATATGATGATCGCACTGCCCAACCTGGATGGCAGTTTCACGGTAACCCTGTTTTTATCGTGGGACGAGGGCAAATACAGTTTCGAAAGTCTGGATAGCGAAAAAGCCGTTTTAGATTATTTTGAGAAAGAATTTCCAGATGCGCTTTCCGTCATGCCCAACCTTATTGAAGAATTTAATGAAAACCCAACGTCGCCATTGGGCACGATAAAATGCTCGCCCTGGCACGCTTATGGCAAAGTACTTTTACTGGGTGATGCGGCGCACGGCATTGTCCCGTTTTACGGACAGGGAATGAACGCTGCCTTTGAGGATATCGTGGTACTTGACAAAGCCATGAATGAATTCCCCGGCGACTGGACCGCCGCTTTCAAGGCCTTTCAGACCGAACGCAAAGAAGATACCGATGCCATTGCAGATCTGGCCGTTGATAATTTTCATGAAATGAAGGCCCACACCGCAAGTGAGATTTTTCAGGAAAAGCGCAAATTGGAAATCGCTTTTGAAAAGGAGTTCCCTTCTGAATATTTTTCCAAATACGCACTGGTAACCTTCAGGGGAGACCTGCGCTACTCAGAAGCCATGCGCCGTGGAAGGTTACAGGACAAGGCCATTCTCAACCTTATTTATGACAAAAGAATAAATCAGGAACAGTCGCTTAGGCAAAAACTGGACCTGGTCATGGCAGAGACCCGCAAGATGCTGCACGATGATGCCGTGGTGCGCGGTATGGAAAACGAATAATCTCAAAACTATTTTCATGCATTTTATCCCTGAAAAGCTAGAAGAATATGCCGCGGCACACTCTGAAAGCGAGCCGGAATTATTGCAACAATTACGCAGGGAAACATATCAAAAAGTATTGCAGCCCAGAATGCTGAGCGGTCATCTTCAGGGTCGGTTTTTAAGTCTGCTCTCTAAAATGATACGGCCCAAAACCATTCTGGAAATAGGCACCTACACCGGTTATTCCGCGCTTTGCCTGGCGGAAGGATTGCAGGATGACGGAATTCTGGAAACCATTGACCAGAATGAAGAACTTGCCTATTTACAGCACAAATATTTTAAAGCTTCCGCGTACGCGGAAAAAATAAAGGCTCACGTAGGCAACGCCGTGGTGGTGATCCCTACACTAAAAAACACTTTTGACCTGATTTTTATAGATGCGGACAAACCGAATTATCCCGCATATTTTGACCTAATCGTTCCCAAATTGAACCCGGGAGGATTACTGATATCCGATAACGTGTTATGGAATGGCAAAGTCTTAAAACCTGAAGAAAACAAAGACGCTTCCACACAAGCTATTTTACAGTACAATAAACTACTTGTGGAAGACGACCGGCTAGAAACCGTATTGCTCCCCATACGTGACGGCCTCACTTTGAGCAGGAAAAAGTAAGCAGTTGGCAGTCGCAGTTGGCAGTCTAAAAATTGACTGTTTTAATGACAAAAACGGCAAAAAACAACCATAAATCAACCTTCTAAAAATTGGCTTAAAAGGCTTCAAATTGGCAAAATTCACCAAAAATTAGCTATAAAAGGGAAGAAACTATTAAAATTAAGCTTTAAAAAATTGGCTAAAACACCTCAAAATTGACATTCTAGCTACAGAAATTGACAAAAAAAACCCTGCGAATGGCAATCGCAGGGTTTCGCACTAATAAACTAAGTTAATAGGGTTATCGCAACCGATCCACAGATTTTACAAGATCCTCATCCCGCTTAATGGCCTTGTTGGCCATGACAATAAAAACGATAGAAATGACGGGTATGAGCATCCCAATATCTTTCTCTGGGGCCGCCGCCCCTCCAGATATGATTTGCGAGTGGTAAATCAATACACCTAGTAAAATAAAGTTCAATATTATATTGAGACGGCCCAGCACAAACTGCAGCTGTCGTTTTTTAAATAGAAAAATGGTTAGCAAGGACAATACCGCACTGGCCACAAAAAGGGCAATATACAGTATTTTATCTTCAGCCCAAACATCTGCCCCCTGCAAATTACCATAAAGGGGAACTATAAAAATAAGACCGGCAGACACCAGTGTAGCCAGTAAAAGATAGATTGTTTGTATACGTTGAATCATAAATTATAGTGTACTGCTGGCAAAAATAGCAACTTCTTTTTAACTCCCCTCCTTTAATTCGAAAATATTGTTGTATAATTGCAGTAATAATACTTAACCATCTCTAGGGTGGCAATTTACTTACCAAAAATTCTTAGAATCTTCTCTCAAGATTTTTACACGCATTCACAAAAAAATCTAAGCAATCATATCCATAATTAATGTTTGACATTTCAGAACTTAAAGCTAAAAAGCTTCCTGAGCTACAGGAAATAGCTAACGGTCTTAACATCCCTAAATTTAAGACCATTAAAAAACTAGATCTCGTATATAAAATACTTGACGAGCAAGCCGCAGACCCTAAAGCTGTTGCCGAAGCGGCTCAGGACAATGAAGCTCCTGCGAAAAACGACGATACCCCCGCCCCGAAAAAAAGGGGTCCCAAAAAGGGCAGTACGCGCAAAAAACCGGTTTCCAAAGAAAATACTACGGATAAAGATCCTAAAGTAGAAGCTGATGATAATTCTGGGTCCAGGGAAAATACAGATAACAGCAACAATAAGCCTGCTGCTAAAGTAAAAAACCAGAACCAGAACGACAATACGGATAACAATCCTAAAAATACACGCCCCCAGAAGGACAGTTCTTCCAATACTTCTAAAAATACCGGGCGCAATTCCAAAAAACCCAGCAATATTAAAGGGGGAGGAAACAGTAATAACCCAAACAATCCCAATACCAACCGGAGCAATAACAACAATCAGAACCAGAACAGCGGCAATAAGGACAGCCGCAACCGTTACCGGGATCCTGATTATGAGTTTGATGGAATTATTGAAAGCGAGGGCGTTCTTGATATCATGCAGGACGGTTATGGCTTTTTGAGATCGTCTGATTACAATTATCTGTCATCTCCTGATGATATTTACGTTTCACAATCACAAATCAGGCTTTTTGGGCTTAAAACCGGCGATACCGTACTTGGGGTCATAAGACCTCCCAAAGAAGGTGAAAAATATTTCCCGCTCATCAAAGTTTCAAAAATAAACGGCCTTGATCCCAATGTGGTGCGCGACCGGGTTTCTTTTGAACATTTGACCCCACTTTTCCCTAAGGAAAAATTCAATCTAGCAGATCGTCAAAGCACGATTTCCACTCGCATTATGGACATGTTCACTCCCATAGGAAAAGGGCAGCGTGGCATGATCGTTTCCCAACCGAAAACCGGTAAAACGATGCTTCTCAAGGATGTGGCCAATGCGATTGCAGCAAACCACCCTGAAGTTTATCAAATGATCCTGCTTATCGACGAGCGCCCAGAAGAGGTGACCGATATGCAGCGTAATGTTAAAGGCGAGGTTGTGGCCTCAACTTTTGACAAGGAAGCCCACGAGCATGTACGCGTTGCAAACATCGTTCTGGAAAAAGCAAAACGCCTTGTGGAATGCGGCCATGATGTCGTAATTCTGCTCGATTCGATAACCCGCCTGGCGCGTGCCTACAATACTGTTCAACCTGCTTCAGGTAAGATTTTAAGTGGTGGTGTCGATGCCAATGCACTGCACAAACCAAAACGTTTCTTTGGCGCTGCGCGGAATATTGAAAACGGCGGATCCCTTACCATTATTGCCACCGCGCTTACCGAAACCGGCTCCAAAATGGACGAGGTGATCTTTGAGGAATTCAAGGGGACCGGTAATATGGAACTTCTACTGGACCGTAAGATTTCCAACCGAAGGATATTCCCGGCCATGGATCTTACTTCATCAAGTACGCGTCGCGATGACCTTCTCCTCAGCGAGAATGTATTGCAGCGTATGTGGGTGCTGCGCAAATACCTTGCAGATATGAATCCTGTAGAGGCAATGGAATTTATCAATGACCGTATCAAACAAACCAAAAACAATGAAGAGTTCTTGGTTTCCATGAATGGATAATGTATTTCCGCTTTGCAGAATTTGACACAATTAAATAAGCGGGGCTATAACTAGTCCCGCTTATTTTATTTAATGCTTGTCCGTAATGACACCTAAAGCTCATCCCATCGATGACTGGCGCCGGCTATCAATAGCCTTTCCATTGTTGCCCCGCCGAAATACCTCCTGTTGAATTTATAGCAGAACTCGTTGAGGTAGTTCTCCAGAAA
>JBDNGW010000350.1:0-3987 GCA_041689735.1 Leeuwenhoekiella sp.
AATATAGCGGATTACTAGAAATAATCGGTTAGTTGTCAAGTAGTCGCGCGCAGTCGAGACCTCATGACCTCTCGACTTTAGTTTATCCTGAGCAAAGTCGAAGGGCTCGAGGTGACATTTTCATTAAACGACATATTATATTTACCCACTACAAATCATATAGAACGATTTATTTCTAATTTTCCATCAAAAAATAATGCTATTACACCCGCCCAAGTTCTTCCAGAAGTGCCGGTCGGTTTGCATATTCTTTCCGTAAAAATGCAACCAGATTTTCAACCCGCTGCATGTCTCCGAGTTTCTTGATCCAGCGGATTTCCTTTACCGCTTGTTTGTAATAGTTCCTGCCGGTATTTTCACTCAAATACCGCCTTATGTGGTTTTCGTAAAGCTCGACCAGTTCTGCCGTGTACTCTTTGACAAGATAGGGTTCATACTCTTTAACATTGTTAATGGAATGGGCTTGCTTTACTAGATGGAACAATTTATCAAACCACTTTTCTGCAATGTAGAACTTTCCGATATGCTGAAAATTTGAATAGCTTGTGCGCATTTCAGAAATCAGTTCATTGAGATAATCCTCCCATTTATCTTCTGGAATTCGTGCTTTGAGCATGTGATAATATTCCATTTTATCCTGATAGGAATTTTCTAAAATCAGGTCTCGGGCGAACTTTACAACCCCTTCATCATCTTGGCTGGCCATGGCAATCTGTAATTGCCAATTGCGCCATTCCTGGGCAAGACCGGCCCGGCGTTCCTTATCCTTTTCCAAGCCTTCCTCAGCGATTACTGCGGCCTTTGTAAATTCTTTTTCCGCGATCAGTTCTTCTAACGCCATACGGCGGAAAGCGGCAAACTGTAGATTGTCATACATGTATTGTTTGGCTGCTGAGGGACTTTCTAAGTTACGCAACAATGGCAATTTTATCAGTTCAGCTTCTTCTTGCTCATATTCTGATAATTGCGCTTTATCCAACAAGGACTTGATGATCTTTGCGCTCTTTTTATCACTGCTCACATTCGCAGCTAGGGAAAGCATCTGTAAATGCCAGTCCCAACCTTTAAAAAGTTCTTTTTCAAAATCCCTCAGACATAGGTCAAAAAACTCCTTTTTCAGGTCAGTTTTCAATACTGTATGGCTTAATTCTTCCAGTACCTGAAGTGCAAGATCAATGTTGCCGCCCACATCTGCATTGCTGTCGTCCACGAAATCTAGCGCTTTTGTCATCTCTTCCAGAACGGCAAAACTTAGGTACAAAGCGCTTTTGTGATTTCCATTTTCCAGATGTTCCTTCCCCGTCTTCATTAACGCGTAGGTTGCACCGCCCACTTGTCGCGCACCGCTCCGGTCAACATAACCATAATTATGCGAAGCACTTTTTAAGATTGCACGTACTTGTTTTGCATAAAGTGCTTTGGTCTCTTTCTCATTGAGATAGGCAAAATGAGCTAAAAACCTTCGGCGAAGCCTGTTATCTTCATTGATCAAAATTTTCAAATAAGCGTTGAGTTCCTTTTTTGGCAGTTCCTCTAATATGTCGTCAACCTTATCGTCCAAGGATTTACGTGGTTTGCGTGGTTTTGACGTGGTTTTTTTAGATTTCGGTGCAATATCAAGTACGTCTTGTTGCGTGTAAAACAATGCGGCAACCACATGCTTACAAATTGGCCCAAGATCAAAAGGGCAATCGCAATGCTGAAAAACCAACTCGTCTTTTTTAATCTGAAGTTGAACGCGATACGCACTGGAGCCGTTGACCATAAAATTCTGGTTTCCGTCATTCTTGCCCAAATGTTCCACAGCCCCAGATTTAAAATAATCCAGACCCCGTTTTAGTATCGGTTCATCAATGTATTGTTCAAATTGATCTAATGGAATTTGTGACATGGCAGTGATTTTAGATTGATAAAATAAGTAATAGTTTGAATACAAAAATCAACAAACTTAGAATAAGCCAGCAAGGTACGAATTGGAAATTATTTTATTCTTTCAAGGCAAACCTTGGGGAACCAGCTTGCCGGCTGGCAGGTTAAATCCTCTGGAGGGATTAAATAGTTCACATGCTGTAGGCATAATAAACTACCACAAAATCCTGTTTTTATTAATATCTTTGCCACTTCCGCGAAATAAATGCAACCATGCAAGAAAACCCTTCTCTAGACGATTTTAAAGAAGGCCAAGTGCTGCTTTTTGACAAACCGCTGGGGTGGACGTCTTTTCAAGTGGTAAACAAAGCGCGCTGGCTGATCAAAAAAGCCTACGGAATCAAAAAGATAAAAGTGGGGCACGCGGGCACATTGGATCCATTGGCGACCGGGCTTCTTATTCTTTGTACCGGAAATTTCACCAAGCGCATCGAGGAATTTATGGGTCAGGAAAAGGAATACACGGGCACCATAACACTTGGCGCCACCACTCCTTCCTACGATCTGGAAACCGAAATTGATGTGACTTTTCCGCTTGGCGGAATTACGGAAGAGGATATCCTAGCTGCTACATCACAATTTACGGGTACGATCCAACAGCGGCCGCCCATATTTTCAGCCTTGAAAAAAGAAGGAAAACGGCTCTATGAGTTTGCCCGTGCTGGGGAGGAAGTGGAAATCCCAGAAAGGGAAGTACACATCCGCGAATTTGAAATCACTCGTGTCGCGCTTCCGCAGGTGGACTTTAAGGTTGTATGCAGCAAAGGAACTTATATTCGCTCGCTTGCGCACGATTTTGGCAAAGCACTGAACAATGGCGCGTATCTTTCCGCCCTTAGGCGTACAAAAATAGGTTCTTATGAGGTGAAAAATGCACTAAATATCGAAGAATTTGGCGCTATGCTTCCTAAATCCAGATAATTTAAATCAGTTTTTTTCGTTTAAAAAACTATTAAATCATTTGGAAACGAAATTTTTCTGATTATTTTACATGTTATTTAAAAAAACCGTTTTCAAAATATATTCCCCAAGCAGTCTTTACAATGAACATAAGTCCGCAGGATAAAGCTTTCTTGATCACCTTTAGCAGTGCATGCGTACTGGTGCTGGTGTTCTTTTTTGCTACGCTACATCCTTTTGAAAAACAATTAGCGTCCGAAGAATTCCTTGATATTCCAATTATTGAAGAGCTTGAACAGGAAATGCTAGAGGAATCACAAAAAGATGAAATAGCGGCGTTGAACGAACCCATTTCGCACCAGATAAAAGATGAATCAGGCCTGCAAAACGAGGCCGAAAAGTTTTTCTCTCAAGAAGACCAAGTTCGGGATGCACTACAGGAAAAGCAAGAAGCCGAAAACGAAAGCAAAGGCGAAGAAGAAAACAACTTTAGCGATTATAAGGATAGAATAGAAGCGCTACGGAAAGAGGCTAAAAACACACAAAACGACGAAAAAAACGCAAAGCCAGTCCAGAAAACATCTTCTACCAGTAGAAAAACCACCATAAGCTACATGCTTAAAGAACGCAATGCACTGAGAATACCCAATCCCGTTTATACCTGCAATGCGGTAGGGAAAGTGGTGATAAATATACAAGTGAGTGATACCGGCAACGTGACCAGAACGAGCTTTAACAAGGCCGCCTCTAGCACCACAAACGGTTGCCTTGTAGATCAAGCGCTTGAGTATGCAAGCAAAGCCAATTTTAACAGCGCTCCCCGCAGTGCACAGTTGGGCAGTATCACTTTTGAATTTCAGGGTTAGTAAACTTTCACAACCAGCTAGACTGCTTTTATGTTATATATGCCAAAAAACAGATTTTAAAACAATAAAGTGATCTTATTGCATCAAAAATTCAGCACCTTGCTTTTTACAATTCCTTTTCTATTTGGTTTCATCAAGTCTTTGCACGCCCAGCAAAACATGGATGATCTCCTTAAAAAGTATAACAACCACAGCGTTCCCTATATTTCTGTAGAAACACTTCAGATGAAAAAAGGCGATTATTTCCTTCTGGATACACGAAAAAAAGAAGAATACAATGTAAGCCATATCC
>JBDNGW010000351.1:0-9690 GCA_041689735.1 Leeuwenhoekiella sp.
GAAACCGATGCCTTGGGTAGGATTACCAAACAAACCGCTCCAGATTCCAGTGTGATTACGCCTTCTTATAATGAGGCCGGATTGCTGGATGGCGAATCTGTTTTACATCCGGGAGCAGATGCTGCCATTGATTACATTAAAAATATCGATTACAACGAAAAAGGACAACGCGAGAAAATCGTGTATGGCAATGGGGTTTCAACGAAATTTTATTACGACACGGAAACTTTCCGACTAAAACGCTTGGAAAGCAAGCGAAAAAATGGGGAACCCTTACAAGATTTATATTATACGTTTGACGCCGTTGGCAACATCACACAAATAGAAGATAAAAATATCCCTGTCAATTTTTTTGACAACCAAAAAATAATCGGGATTTCCAACTATACCTACGATGCCCTTTACCAGCTCATAAAAGCAACCGGTAGGGAAAACGATGCCGCCTTGAATTTCGGTACCTGCGACAACTGGAATGATAAGGCCTTTATAAAGGAAATGAATCCGAGTGATGATCCAATGGCGATGCGGAATTACACCCGGTCGTATCACTACGATTCTGTAGGAAATATCAAAGAAATGAAACACCGCGCAACCAGCGGGAATTGGACACGCAACTACGAGTATGAAATGGGTAACAACCGGCTCAATAGAACAAGTATTGGTGACAATTCCTATAACTATGAATATCACGAAAAGCACGGATATTCGGTAAAACTACCACATCTTGAAAAAATAGATTGGAATTTTAAGGAAGAAGTTATACTAAGCTCACGACAACATTGTACGGATGACAATATTCCGGTTATAACGTATTACCAATATGACGGGGAAGGACAGCGCATACGTAAAATAACAGAAAACCAGAGCCAAGCCGGAGACGAAACTTCAAAAAAAGAAGAACGCATTTACATTTCCGGTTACGAAACCTACCGCACTTTTCAAGCGGGCAGTATAAATTTTGAACGGGAGTCTTTAAGCCTTATGGATGAAGGCCACCGGTTTGTCATGGTGGAAACCGTTAAAAGCAATACCGATCCTACTCCATCTCCTTCGGAGAGGGTTGGGGTGAGGATTGCACGATACCAATTGCACAACCATCTCGGCTCTGCAGCTTTGGAGTTGGATGGTACCCCCGAAGCCAAGGTGATTTCCTATGAGGAATACCATCCTTTTGGCACTACAAGCTACCAAGCAATCAATAAGGATTTAAAAGCATCGGCCAAACGCTACCGTTACACGGGTATGGAACGCGATGAAGAAACGGGAATGGAATACCATAGTGCCCGGTATTATTTGCCGTGGCTGGGGCGGTGGTTGAGTGTCGATCCTATTGGGATTGGGGATGGAGTGAATGTGTATAGATATGTGGGAAACAATCCATTGATTTTACGTGATAGTAGTGGGCTGCAATCTGGAAAAGTATTAGCATTGGGACAGGAGATAGTTAAAGATCTTGTAATCAATCAAGATGTAAACTTAAATGAACATTATAGAGGACGTGCCCAAAATTTTGCTAATCTAGATCCTGTAATGATTGGAGATATGGAGTCATTTAGTGATGTGTTTAATACCCATAGTTATAAACCATCAGGATCTGCTGAGATGGTAAAAAGAGCATTGAACGGAGCAGATGGTATTGAAGCTATTTACATGAATACAGTAGGATTTGAAAAGAGACTAATTGACAATTCGACTGGTAAAATCATGAATAAGCATACTGCCCAAGAATTCAAAACGATAAATGATTTTCTTTTTGAGACCAAAGCCGATGGTACTCGAATCTTAAAGAACACCAGTAAAGTCGACATATTTATTGAAACACACCAAGGTGGAACAATTAAAATACCGAAAGGATCGAGCACAATAGAATCTCTCAATTTTTCTAGTAATACACCAGATGGAAAACCATTATTGACAGAGAAAATAGCTGGAAAAACAGTTAGAGGTGCATTTAGTGCACTAGCGCTTATCGGAGCAATTGCAGAAGGATACCATATTGGTACTGGTGTGAATGATATTAATGAAGGGAAAATAGCTGAAGGTGCTAATAAAATTATATTTGGATCTTTAAGATTGGGAACTGATATTGGAAGTATTGCAATAATGGAATCCGGAAAATTGGCTATAGGTGGGGGAGCTGGTGCTTCAACTGCAGCACTTGGCGCCGCAGTCGGCTCTTTAATGTTGGCCGAGGTAGAAATAAGCCGAGCTTTAAAAGGTGAAAAAACTACAGCTGCAGAGGCTGTGGATTATTATGTAACAATGGTTGAAGAAGGTGATCAACAAGGAGGAGTAGGAGGATTCTTAAAGCAAGCTGGGGGATATGCAGGAGGTACCATCTCTAGTCTTATTGCAGTTGGACAAGGTTATTAAATCGAACAGAATTAAAAAATTCATATCTCAAGTAAAGTAAATGAAAATAGATAATAATTTCAAAAAAACAAACCTGACATCATAAGAAACTAACTCATAAAACCCAACACCATGAAGTACCAGGTCAATATATCACCCGTCAAAAATAATCAATCAAAAGGTTGTAAGAATTCTATCAAGGGTTTTAGGACGCAACCCCAAAATAAATATTGAAAAACTTGTCAACGAAGGGGGGATGGTAGCACAAGATTTAACTGAAAAAGAGGCGACAGCCTAGCCAATCAACTTCAAAAATTGGGTGCTGAGGCACGTATTGAAGAAATGATTTCTCCAAATCGCGAACCCCATAAACTGTTTCTTGTGAGGTTGGTGTCGGTAGGAAAACATGAACTAAATGTAGTTAAGATGGTTCATAAATTGACAGAACTGGGTCTTAAAGAATCCAAGGGGGTTGATGATAGATTGGGCGTAGTGGCAGAGATTCTCAGCAAAGAATTAGTCCATTTTAATACAGGAGAGCGGGAATCCATTCCTAGAAGTTATGTAAGAATGGCTTCATAAAATAAATATAGGATCAGCAAAATCTTATAAACAAAATGAATATAATACACTAATAGACAAACTAATAAAACCAATACCATGAAGTATCAAGTCAACATATCACCCGTCAAAAGCAATAAAGGAAATGTTTTAAAACATTTAGCAACTTTTTTTGGTCCAAAACAAAAAGGTAACGTTGAAGAACTCGTTGAAAATGGTGGAATAGTAGCAAAAAATCTTGACAAAGAACAAGCAGAAAACATCAGATTACCTTTGGTGTTTTTAGGTGTTGCTGTGCACATCGAAGAAATGTCATCTCCAAAGCCAGAAGACTCAAAAGATCCAAAACCGGATCAGGAAGATTCGAAAGACCCAAAGCCGGAACAGGAAAAAGAAATGAAAGAAAAAGAGGAAGATTCAAAAGACGACGAAAAACCCGAAAGCAATGTCGTTTCAGGTCGGGTCTTTAACTCTAAGGGAATACAGATGCCTTTCGCTCCTATTATTTTGGTGGATAAAAAGGTAGGTAAAGACATCCAGCTGGCAAAAGGAGAAACAGAAAAGGATGGTTCCTACAAAATCCAATATAAAACAAAATCCTCGACAGAACGCCTGGATATTCAGGTGCATCTTGTGGCTGTTCAAAAAGAAAAAGAGCAAATCCTGGCTAAGTCGACCATACGTTATAACGCCAAACCAGTTGAAGAGGAACTGGATATTGTGGTTTCTGTGGAAAAACTGCCTAAATCCAATCCTGAATACACGCGTTTGTTGACGAAACTGAAAGACCAGTTGGCTGTTAAAACAGAAGCTGAATTGGCAAAAACTCTTGCTGCCTTAAAAGAAGATGACGACCAGCAAGACATTACTTATCTAGCCAACAAAACGGGTTGGGATGCACGCTTGGTAGCGATGATAGCATTATCCCACGAAAAAAGCGCAGAAACAGAATTGCCAGCCCCACTCTATTACGCCATGTACCGAGCAGCAATTTCTACCGGTGAAACCGTCCTTTCTAATATCAATGCACATACTGTAAATAAAATTTGGAAAAAGACGATCGAACAAAATATTATTGACGCTGCTTGGGAAGATCAACTGGAGAAGTATCTGGATCTTTTCAAAAAAACCAGTACAAAAATCCAGTTAAACGATGAAAATTCAGGCGGTGTGTCTTCGATGAATCAAATGCTTTCGCTAAGCCTCCAAGACGATAACCAAAAACAAGAATTTGCTGCCCGCTATTTCAATCAAAATCCGGAAGATGGTAATTTTTGGGAAGGTATTGAAGAAAAATTTGGCCCAGACCTAAAAAAACAATTACAATTGGATGGCAAATTGGGCGTGTTGACCTTAAACAATGCCCCGTTGATAAAAAAATTGCGTGATCAAGAATCTATAACCAAAGATCCGATAGAACTGGTGCGCAACGGCTTTTATATTATTTCAACCTGGGAAAAACTCATTAAGGAGTATGAAATTCCATTACCAAAAGATCTACCTGACGATACGGATGCCGACAAACAAAAAATCTATGCCGCCTCGATGGCACAGCAACTCAAAGCCAGTTACCCTACGACGGTTTTGACCGTTCAGGTTAACGATCAAGAATTTACTTTAGACAAAGCCGATTCCCGTGCCCAAGTCGCAGGATTTTTAGATGAATATCAAGAAGCGTTTATCATTGGCAAACAACCCGTAACCCAATTTATCCAAGAGAAAGAACTCGCGATTGAAGAACCGGTTGTCCACGAATTAAAACGTTTGGAAAGACTTTATCAAATGAGTCCTTCGGATGAAGCCATGAAGATACTTTCAAATACCGGAATTGATTCGGCACATGCAGCAGTGCAAATGGGAGAAGACGTTGTTATAAGCAAGCTTGTTTCGGGAGGGCTAGACAACGCACAAGCGCAGTTGATCTATGCGAAATCCCAGCAAGTGCAGAGTACGGTACTGAATGTGGCTACTGCATACATAGCCCATAAAAATACCCCATGGATGCACGGTTTAAACTCATCTGTAAAGCCAGAAAATGAGGATGACAACAACGGCGTAATTGGTTACCCCACACTCGAAGGCTTATTTGGCGAAATGGATTTTTGCGACTGTAAACATTGCCGTTCGGTATTGAGCCCTGCCGCTTATTTGGTTGATTTGCTTAATTTCATTGATAAAGATCCCAACGATTTTGATGGGAGAAGAACTGGGGAAAATCCTTTGGATGCCTTACGTAAAAGACGACCCGATATTGAACAAATTCAGTTGACTTGTGAAAATACCAATACGGTATTGCCCTATATCGATTTGGTCAACGAAATTCTGGAATACTACTCCGTAAATGAATCCTTAACTGATTTCAGTGGATATAACAATACGGGTAATCGAAGTACCGAAGAATTATTGGCCAATCCAGAGTTTGTGAAAAAGACAGCATACGAAGAGCTTAAAAAACAGGTTTATCCTTTGCAGCTTCCCTTCAACCAGCCACTGGCAACATTAAGGCGTTTGTTTGATCATCTCGATGTTTCATTATCTCAGGCCATGAGATTGCTTAGAGCTAATGACGAAAAAGCTACCTGGGAAAACATTACTGTCGATGGAGCGTCCACCTGGGAAAACATTGATATAGAATATCTGGAAATTTCTCCAGAAGAGTATAACATTTTTACAAAAAACAAAAAAACAATCGCAGAATATTATGGTGAAGATGAAAACGTTACGGATTTAAATGACTTCTTCAAAAAAAACGACACATTTGCCAAAGACTTTAGCCGAAAAGTAGGCATCAGTTATAAAGAACTAACCCGTTTGGTTAAAACACGTTTTATCAATCCAGCAAGCAATTTGATTCCAAAATTGGAAAACCTGAAGATCAACATTCATACTATTTTAGCATTTATCAACGGCGGTGACGACCATAGCAACGATACCGAATTCGACGCTTTATTATCCAATGAATTTAATGAAGAACCTTTTGGTGGCGATGTGAAAGTTTGGCTCAAAGAACGTGCTGAAATTATCAGAAACCTCATTTTTCTTATGGATCCCAAAGAAGAGGAAGACGAATGCAGCTTTGTACAGTTGGAATTACGACGCGCAAGTGAGACGCCGGCTATTACAGACCTGGATTATTTTAAATTCATGCGTTTTATCCGGTTTTGGAAAAAATTGGGCTGGACCATAGAACAAACCGATAAAACCATCACTGCCCTTTGGCCCAATGCCAAAGATGCCGACACCATTGAATTGTTGAACGAAGGTTTCGTTACACTTATCAACCGAACAGCTCATTTAAAAAGAGTGATGGTGCTTTTAAACAGCAATCCAAAACGGGATCTATTAAAGGTTCTAGGACTCTTTGGCCTTATTGACACCCAAGCTCCGCAGTCACTTTATAAGGAGTTGTTTTTGAACACAAGTATTACGGATAAAGATACTGTGTTTTCAGCAAATTCCAGCGTCGATTACTTAACCAATGCAAATGCAAAAATCTTAGATCATGAGCCGGCAGTATTGGCCGCCTTTAACCTCAATTCAGAAAAATTACAGCTGATAGTGGAACGTATAATGATTACGCAAAACTTGAGCGATACAGAACAAAGTTGGAGTGATACAGAAGATGTTCCGCTAGACATGAATAATGCAACGACCATACACCGCTATGCTTATCTCAGCAGACAATTGAAGCTGAGCGTTAAGGAATTATTTATTCTTCAAGACCTGTCTCAAATCAATCCTTTTGAGATTTTGGAAGAAGTTAATCCTGTAGAGGCTTTGACAAAGATTAACCCACCACTAATCAAATTTATTGAATTGGCACAGCGTCTGAAGCAGTCTTCGCTTACACTTCCGCAACTCACTTATTATCTGAGGCACGAAGATCTATCGGGCGAAGCTTCGCCTTCAGATAAGGAACTCCAGGCGATCGCAAAACAAGTGAATGATGCGCTACGCCAAGTAGAAAGCGACTATAAAGCAATGGACGACAAGGCGGAAGGAACCGTCCGAAGCAAAATGGTCTTGGCGTATGAACAAGAAACAGTAGATCAGTTTTTCAACATCATAAAAAATGACCTGTCCTTTACAGAAAAAGACATCCATCACGGGCCAACTTTGGAAGATGAATTACAAGAAATAACAGACAAACTTAGCTATAACTACTTTCAAAAGACCCTTACCTACAAAGGAATTATGTCTAATGAAGAATTGAGCAACTTGCAGAACGCAGCCGATGTCATTCTGGAAACAGATCATCGCACTGAATTTTTAACGGCCATTCAAGTTATATATGACAAAGGACAAACAGTACTTCAAAATTTATTTAACGAGTATCCGGAACTGGAAGAACCCTATAATAGTTTTACCGCAAATCAGAATTTTGAGCAACTCCTCGACACAATTCTTGCTGGTTTTAAAAAGCGACTTAAGAAATTGGCAGTGACACAAACCCTTGCCGATGCCTTGGGAATAGAACACGCTGTGGTGACTACATTTTTGAACGATAAAAGCGTGCTGCATGCCGATGCAGACAGTGCGCTTGACAATCCTAAAAATGCGCCGGCCGTTAAAGATTATTTGGCCTTGGAAACCAATGGTGTCTCTGCGGTTTATTTTTTTGATGATGGTTCAGAAAAGAAAGAAACGATTAAAAACATAAATATTTCTCCTGGAGATCTAGACTTTCCCGACACGCCATCCATTAAAAAGGTGACATATTCTTTTTATGTCGAAATAACTGAAAAGGCGTTTTATAATTTCAATTTAGAAACCAATAGTGGCGCCGATGTCAATATTTTTGTCAATAATGAAGAAAAAGTAGTTGGTTTTACCGATGAAAGTTGGGAAAATACAGAACCGATTGAATTAGCAGCCCACCGCTATCATTTAATTGAAATTAAGATTACAGATTTTACCGATAGGGTCACCTTAAAATGGGCTACGGAAAATAAACCCACCTATAGATTATTGCCCAATGATAAGCTGTATCCAAAGCAATCCATCCAACTATTCAAACAAAGTTATCTCCGCTTTTTAAAAGCCTCTGCCCTTCAGGCCAATTTGGAAATGAGTCAAGCGGAAATTCGGTATTTCGGTGCTGCTTTTAAAATTAAAGAAGCGGGTTTTCTTAATGCTATTCCAACCCACTTTAATCCAGCACAAACGGACATTCATAAAAATCTATTGCAGGTCCTCATCCAACTTATGGACTACCAACAACTTAAAGAAATTTTTGATGTTCAAGATGACGAATTGATCAAGGTACTTGATAATCCTATGGCAACCCACCTCGATTCACAAGATAAAGTGAAAAGCTTGCTTTTAAAAACAACAGGCTGGTCGGAAACCAACTTGGATGAATTGCTAAAAGCCTTCAATTTGGAGCGTTCCGATTTAAAAAATATTGACAATTTTCACAAGATTTGGGAAGCCTACCAACTCGTTGTCATTTCAGGTTTACCGGCCAAAATATTGCTTGAATCAACCACCAATAGCCCTGATCCTGAAGGTAAAACAATCCAAAATATGGAGCAGGCCATTCGGATAAAATACGACAAAAATGCTTGGCTCAAGGTGATTCAACCCATCAACGATGTCCTGCGGAACGAACGGCGCGATGCTTTAGTGGCTTATGTGCTCGAACTAATGCAGGATAATGGCCCCAAAACAGTTAACACTGCTGACAAACTTTTCGGATATTTTTTAATCGATGTCGAAATGGATTCCTGTATGAAGACGTCGAGAATCAAACAGGCCATTTCAACGGTACAGTTATTTGTACAGCGTGCATTATTGAACCTGGAACAGCAGAAAGGTGAAAACTTTGGAGTGGATCCCGCCAGCATTAATAGCAAGCAGTGGGAATGGATGAAGCGTTACCGGGTATGGGAAGCCAACCGAAAAGTCTTCATCTCGCCAGAAAATTGGTTGGAACCCGAATTGCGCGATAACAAATCGCCCTTTTTCAAGGAAATGGAAAGCGAGCTCTTGCAATCGGTCATTACCGAAGACCAAGCGCGCAATGTACTGCTCGGTTACCTTGAGAAACTGGATGGCGTTGCCAAGTTGGATATTGCTGGAGTGTGCTTACAGGAAAATCAAAAAATGGAAGACAAAGAATATTTTGAAGACGATGATGTACTGCACGTATTTGGAAAAACCCAAGGCACTGCCTCCAAGTATTACTACCGTCGTTATGAAGGCGGCTACTTTACGCCGTGGGAAAAAGTGGATTTGGATATCGAAGGGGCTCCCATCTTGCCCGTGATTTGGAACGACCGCTTATTCCTGTTTTGGCTGAATATTATCCCAAAAGGGGTTAATAATAATGAATCACCTTTAAAAAATGGAACTTCAAGTAGTTTCAGTAGTAGTGCAGAAAAAATAGAAGTTAATGGGGAATTTCTTACAAAAAAACATGGATTAACTCAAAGTGGATCAAACGGATCCAGTAAGAGTAAAAAACTAATCGATGCCACATTAGATTCGTCTGCTTTACAAGGGCAAAACAAAATAAATATTGAAATCAGCCTCTCCTGGAGTGAATATTTTAATGGAAAGTGGCAACCGAGACGGATGTCAGATGTTGATGAGCCGGTAATTATCCCCGATTTAGAATCAGATTGGTTTAAAAGGAAGTAACTATTCAGGCTTCAATATGGCGATAGTTTTAAAGGCATCCAATATGTTCTGGCCATTTTTGATACAGGTATCGGTTACCGAACGTATTACAGCATAGATCTGTGCTCCGTTTTCAGTTTTGAACTGACCGGATAC
>JBDNGW010000352.1:0-2933 GCA_041689735.1 Leeuwenhoekiella sp.
GCTGAATCTCAAAAGTGCTTGTTGATGATGCATTAATGGACCTAAGCAGGTTTACGCCTTCCATAAGTCGGTAATAGCCTTTTTCACTTGCCTGTAGCGCGTCGTCGCTAAAATCCAGTACGCTGCGGTAATGCGCCTGCATGATAAAAAAGCGAGTTACACTGGGCGCGTAGCCTTTGCTTAAAAATTCGTTCTCACCTGTAAAAATCTGTCCGGGATTGATGTAATTTCCAGTGCTTTTGGACATTTTTTTACCGTTCAGGGTAAGCATATTGGCATGAAGCCAATAGGTTACGGGGTTTTTTCCGCAGGAAGCTTCACTTTGCGCGATCTCGCACTCATGATGAGGAAATTTCAAATCCAGCCCACCGCCGTGAATGTCAAATTGTTCCCCTAAGTATTTAGTGCTCATTGCAGTACATTCCAAATGCCAGCCGGGAAAACCTTCTCCCCACGGGGAAGGCCAGCGCATAATGTGCTGGGGTTCGGCTTTTTTCCAAAGGGCAAAATCCTGTGGGTTCTTTTTTTCGGTCTGCGCAGCAAGTTCACGGGTGTTGGCGAACATATCTTCCAACTTGCGACCGCTTAATTTACCATAGTCGTAAGTTTCATTGAATTTGAGCACATCAAAGTAAACCGATCCGTTTTTTTCGTAAGCAAAACCATTATCGATAATTTCTTTGACGATCTCGATCTGCTCAATGATATGACCGGTAGCGGTGGGTTCAATACTGGGCGGTAGACAATTGAATTTCTGAAGGATATTATGAAAATCTATGGTGTACTGTTGAACCACTTCCATAGGTTCTATTTGTTCCAGGCGCGCTTTTTTTGCGATTTTATCCTCTCCTTGATCAGCGTCATCTTCCAAGTGGCCGGCATCGGTAATATTTCGCACATAGCGTACTTTATAACCCAGATGCTTAAAATACCTAAAAATCATGTCAAAAGACATAAAGGTGCGCACATTGCCCAGATGGACATTGCTGTACACGGTGGGACCACAGACATACATGCCCACATTGCCTGCCAGCAGCGGTTCAAAAACCTCCTTTGTGCCCGAAAGCGAATTGTAAATGTTTAAATGCTGCTTTTGATACAAAGGAGACATAATCGCTAAGAATTTTATTGGAAGTTGCTATGCGCTAAAGATAGCCTTTTGGAATATTAATTTAATAACGCGTTTCCAGTTTGATATAATCAAGAAAATCACGGCGCAGCGCTTCTTCCTTAAATTTGCCACCAAATTCACTGGTAACCGTGCTGCTGTCTATATCGCGTATTCCGCGACTGTTAACGCAGAGGTGTTTTGCATCTATCACGCAGGCCACATCTTCGGTATTGAGAATATGCTGCAGCTCCTGCACGATCTGCATCGTTAAACGCTCCTGTACTTGAGGGCGCTTGGCATAATAATCTACGATGCGGTTCATTTTGGAAAGGCCCACCACGCTACCATTAGAAATGTAAGCGACGTGTGCGCGGCCTACAATGGGAAGCAAATGATGCTCACAGGTAGAATACAGGGTAATGTTCTTTTCAACCAGCATTTCACCATATTGATATGGATTGTTGAAGGTGGATGCGTGTGGCTTATTTTGCGGATTTAAACCACCAAACATCTCGTTAACAAACATTTTTGCCACACGGTTTGGCGTTCCAGCAAGACTGTCATCGGTGAGGTCAAGGCCCAATGTATCCATTATTTGATACACGTTTTTCTTGATCTGTTCTATTTTTTCGCTGTCACTCAGTTCAAAAGCGTCTTCACGCATGGGTGTTTGTGCTGCTGTTGCATGGTGGCTATCTCCAAGGGTATCTTCTGCTTCCAGCATCTGCTTATCTGTATATGTGCTCATTGTAGCTTGATAAAATCTGAATCTATTAAGACTTGCAAAGGTAAACATTTACATCAAAAAGGAAGGTATAAAACCACCTTAGACAATGATCACCACGTCGACATCTGAATGTAAAAACCAGAAAAAAGTTTGGATTTTTTCTAGCGCTGCGTCCGATTCATTGTGTCGATAAGCCGCAGTTATTTTTTAACAAAGAAACGGCGCAGAAGATACATTGCATTTTACGCAGGTGCATATCAACTTAACACTACCAATTGAAGTTTAAAGTTTAAAGCTCAAGGTTGCTGTGAAATTGGAATTAATCCTATCGATAAATGCCGTATTCGAAAAATTACCTTCGTAAAGACGTGGGTTAATTTCTTGCAAAGCGCGTGAATACGCAATGTCAAGTCGCGCTGCACCGAAAGAATATCCCAAACCGGTAGAAAAACTGCTTATATCACCCTGAGTGAAATCATCTTCGTACGGGCTCGTTTCAAAACGGTATCCTCCACGGAAACTCCATGCACCAGCCCTGTATTCACCACCCAATCTATAGGTGGAAACTACGGCAAGTTGATTGGAAATATTTTCATTCTGTCCGTTAAAATCTGATACCAAATTATTCTTATACTCAATATTTGAAAAATTCTGATAACTATAGTCGAAGCTTAAAAAGCCAACGTTATTAAAAATATAAGCAATACTACCATTGGCACGGGAAGGGGTTTTTAGATCGTATCGTTCAAAGACATTTACGATATTTGGCGCAATGACATAAACACCATCATTACCATTGCTTGACAGGCTTTGACTGGTTTTTTCTTCGATGGTGAACCACGTGGGCGAGTCGTAACTTGCTCCCAGTCTCCAACTCGGGGAAACCTGATAAATTCCGCCCAATTGAAAGCTAAAACCGTTGCCCAGCGCCTCAAGGTTATTTTCAAAAGTTAAGCTGTTAATGCCGCTACCGGCGTTGTCATTATCTTCAAAAAATAAGGTTTGTAGATCGTAATCTATAAAATGGGAATTCAGGTTCAGGCCCAAATAGAGATTTTCCCCGTACTGAGTGGCAACGTTAAAATTAATCTTGCC
>JBDNGW010000353.1:0-4126 GCA_041689735.1 Leeuwenhoekiella sp.
CATTGACGTGGTAATCCTCTACCCTACCGGAAAAGTGAGCGAGGTGCAGGAAAAACAACTTACCACGCTAGGCGCAAATATTACTGCGCTCGAAGTGGACGGTGTTTTTGACGATTGCCAGCGCATGGTAAAAAAAGCCTTCCTAGACGAAGATATTACCAAAAACAGAAAACTGACCTCGGCAAATTCCATTAATATCGCGCGCTGGCTACCGCAATTGTTCTATTTTATTTTTGCCTATAAACAAGCCAAAATTAAGGGAAAAGAGCTGGTTTTTTCGGTTCCCAGTGGCAATTTTGGTAATGTTTGTGCGGGAATTGTCGCCCATAAATTGGGCATGCCGGTCAAGCAGTTTGTCGCTTCGGTAAACAGCAACAAAGTGGTACCCGAATACCTAAAAACGGGTGTTTATGACCCAAAACCTTCCGTGGCCACCATTAGCAACGCGATGGATGTAGGTGATCCCAGTAACTTTATACGGATCCAGCAGCTTTTTGACAACGATCTAAAAGCACTTTCAGAAAAACTTACTTCCTACTCTTTCAATGATGCAGAGACCAGAGAAACGATGAAGGGAATCTTCGAGAAAACAGGCTACATTACCGATCCGCACGGAGCTGTGGGTTACCTCGGACTTCAGAAATATATTGCCGAAAACACCGAAAAATCGGCATTTTATGGCATATTTTTAGAAACAGCGCATCCCGTGAAATTCTTACCGGTAGTGGAAGAAGTCATTCCACAAAAAATTGAAATTCCAGATCAGATTAAAGCCGTCATTGACAAGGAAAAAGTTTCTATAAAAATCAAGGATTATGAGGAGTTCAAGGCATTTTTAATGAGATAGTATTTTTTTTCCGCTAGAAGAATTTTATCCGGCGATCTTCACATTTTGGTTCATAAGCTCGACATTAAAAACCACTTTTGCCTTTAAAGCACCAAAAACCCTTAGAATTGTGTCCATGGTAACATTTGTCGTGTTGTTTTCAAGTTTTGAAATTTGCGCCCTTTGAACACCGATCAATTTTCCTAGTTCTTGTTGTGTCAAGTTCCTGTCCAAACGTACTTTTTTTATCAAATCCCCCAATACTTCAAGCTGAAGTTGTTGTTCATAAATTTCCCTCTTTTCAGTTCCCCTTTTTCCAATAAATTCATCCTGAATCTCTTCTAAGGTGTACATTTCCAATTTATCATTTTCCATTTCGCTTATTTTTTTGTGCAAAGTAAAGCCGTCTTATTTTTTCAGCTCTTTCGATTTCTTTTTTAGGTGTCTTGCCTGTTTTTTTTATGATGCCGTGAGTTGCCAATACCAATGTTTCCGTTTTATCTGTTTTGTCCCAGAAAGCAAAAATTCTAAAATACGTTTTATTGAACAATGTCCTAAATTCCCAAATTTCTCCTTCTAATTTTTTAAAAAGCTCTTTGTCGTTTTTTATTTTGGCTTTTCTGGTGTTAAAAACTATTTTATCACGGCTCTTTTCATCGAGCATTAATAAAAACTCCCGAGCTTCGTTTAAAAATAATACATTGAATTTATTCATTTAATCATACCGTGTTTCCATACAAAGATACAAACATTCTTTGAAGTTAGTTTTTTCGCACTTCATTTTGAAAAAGGATTGAAAAACCGCTATTTTTTGTATATCTCGTTGCCACAGGCTTTTTTTATTTAGAAATTTTATTATTTTTGCAGCTTCTTAAAATGGCGAATTCAATTATAACATACAATTTCAATTTACCCGCGATTACACCGCCTTGATTCATTGTGAGCTCTCGTCATATCTTGCTCAATCCGAGTTATTTTAAACATCCCATTTATCAAAACCAATACAATCAAACAAATGGTAATCCATTTGTAATGCTATTTTTATGAAAAAATATTTAAACTTATTCAATTTTAAGCAAAAGATAGATTACAAAACAGAAGTTTTGTCAGGCTTAACGGTTGCTTTGGCCTTAGTTCCCGAAGCGGTAGCCTTTGCCTTAATAGCGGGCTTATCTCCATTGACAGGTCTCTATGCAGCATTCGTAATGGGATTGGTAACATCTATTTTTGGTGGCCGCCCTGGGATGATTTCAGGTGCTACTGGTGCAGTTGCAGTCGTGATCGTTGCTTTGGCAATTTCTCACGGACCTGAATATATTTTTGCGACCGTTGTATTGGCAGGTATCATTCAAATTTTAGCAGGTGTATTCAGATTGGGAAAGCTAATGCGATTGGTTCCTCATCCCGTGATTTTCGGTTTTGTAAATGGTTTGGCCATAATCATTTTCATGTCACAATTAAATCAATTTAAGGACACATCAGGTAATTGGTTAACTGGTCAATCCTTATACATATTACTTGGTCTCGTTCTATTAACCATGCTTATAATTTGGGGATTACCAAAGCTAACAAAAGTCATTCCTGCTTCTTTGGTTGCAATTTTGACTGTTTTTGCGATTGTTATCGGGTTTGGAATCGATACCAAGACCGTTGGTGATATCGCTTCCATTCAAGGTGGTTTTCCACCATTTCATATTCCCAACGTACCATTCAATTTTGAAACTTTAGCCTTGATCTTCCCGTATGCGGCAATTATGGCCGGGGTAGGATTGATTGAAAGTTTATTGACGTTGAATATTATTGACGAAATTACGGAAACCCGCGGCAGAGGAAACAAAGAAGCTATCGCGCAAGGTGCCGCAAACATGTTATCAGGCGTATTTTCTGGTATGGGCGGTTGTGCAATGCTGGGGCAAAGTCTTATCAATATTTCAAATGGTGCAAGGGCAAGGCTTTCTGGTATTGTTGCAGCGGTGGCATTGTTGTTATTTGTAATGTTTGGTGCGGGTCTAATTGAGCAGTTGCCCATGGCCGCACTTACAGGCCTAATGATTATGGTTGCCATTGGCACCTTTGAATGGGCAAGTTTGAAAACCTTGAACAAAATGCCAAAATCAGATATTTTTGTCATGGTCGTGGTAACGCTGGTAACTGTTGTGCTCCACAATTTGGCTTTGGCTGTTATCGTTGGTGTTATTATAGCGGCATTGGTCTTTGCCTGGGATAACGCAAAGCGTATTCGCGCAAGAAAGTCGATTGACGAACAAGGCATTAAACACTATGAAATATACGGTCCATTATTTTTTGGATCGGTTACTCTCTTTAACGAAAAATTTGATGTTCTTAATGACCCAAATGAAATAATCATTGATTTCAAAGAGAGTCGTGTCGTGGATATGTCAGCAATTGAAGCTCTCAATAAATTAACCGAACGCTACTCAAAACTCGATAAAAAAGTTCATTTACGCCATTTGAGTAACGACTGTATAAATTTACTCAAAAATGCCGATAAAATTATTGACGTCAATGTTTTAGAAGACCCAAATTATAAAGTCGTTGTTGATTAGGTTTGATGCAAAAGGTGTTTGCCAGCTCTTGGACAACAAAAGGACTCAAATACGTTTTTACTGTTCGCCATCATCAACTTTATTGGCCACAAGCTCTTGACCTCCTTGATCAAAAATAAGTTGGTCTGGGTTATCAGGCTGGACTTTAAGGTTTATTCCGGAAGTACCATCGTGGAGAACTCCTTCTTTTAAGCTGACCAAAGGCATTTCGAAACCTTGAATATGCATCTTGATTAGACCATCTTTTTTATTTATTGAAAATGGAAGATCTGGCCCTCCCAAAATATAATCGCCAAAATAAGGCTCAAATTCAGAAGCAATATTTTCCCGAAAAACCGAAATTGGTCGATTATTAACATAATTCAATAGATCATCGCGGAGGCTGTTTTTCAGAAATGGCAAAACCCTGTTCCAGAAATAAAGGATCAAATCGCCGGTTTCTGGATCGTAATAATTGCGGTAGGAATAGCCTTCATTGTTCCCGCCGTGCCCAATAAATAACTTACCGTCAACCATTAATTTTTGAAGCCCGAGTCCGTATTCTCCGTCCCCAAAATTGCTCATCATTTCGAAAGTTTTTCTTTTTATGAGCGTATT
The DNA here is from genome assembly GCA_041689735.1 of Leeuwenhoekiella sp. Classification (GTDB taxonomy): domain Bacteria; phylum Bacteroidota; class Bacteroidia; order Flavobacteriales; family Flavobacteriaceae; genus Leeuwenhoekiella. The sequence continues at coordinate 3,991 of JBDNGW010000353.1, forward strand.
ATACCAATTTAGCTATTAAATGCCGTATTAAAAGCATTCAGAAAATGATGATTTCCAGTTATAGATTTAATTGTTTGAGGTTTCATTTCGCAGACCATTTCGTTCAGCCAATCTTTTAAACTTTTCATTGATTCAA
>JBDNGW010000354.1:0-4211 GCA_041689735.1 Leeuwenhoekiella sp.
GCTCTTGCCATTTACAATGAGTTTAACAAGGCGAACATGAATGCTTTTCCGCAGTTGAGCAATGCGGACATTGATAATATTCTAGCCTATACGGATACACCCAAGCCAGCGGCTCCTGCTCCAGATGCCACAGCTGCTGCTGGAGGTGGTGGTTCTGGTGTCTCAAACAATATTATTCTTGGGGTTCTTGCCGTAGTGTTGTTGATGCTTGTAGCTATATTGTTTTTGATTAACAATACACTTACCCGCTTTGCGCAAGTACAGGGCGTAGAATTACCGGAAAAAGAAAAACGTAAGCCGGTATGGAAGACTTTTGCGGAAAATCAATTCTTGGTTCTTGTAACAACAATTTTTCTTTTGCTCGGCGGTGCTTATTTTGCTTATGGCTGGATGATGCAGATTGGGGTAGATCAGGGTTACGAACCTATACAGCCTATACACTATTCGCACAGAATACATGCTGGCCTTAATGAGATAGAGTGTAAATACTGTCATTCTTCGGCGCGTACTTCAAAGCATTCGGGTATCCCTTCGTTAAACGTGTGTATGAACTGTCATAAAAGTATTGCTGAAGTTGCAGATGCTACCTCAGAATATACTTCAGTAACAGATGAATATTCTAAAGAGTTTTATGATAAAGAAATTCAGAAATTATATAAGGCTGCAGGCTGGGATCCAGCGACACAGTCATATACAGGTGATACGCAACCAGTAGAGTGGGTGCGCATTCACAATCTGCCAGATTTCGCTTATTTCAACCACTCGCAACATGTTAGTGTGGCTGGTATACAATGTCAAAAATGTCACGGTCCTGTAGAGGAGTATGAGGTGATGTACCAATTTGCCCCTCTAACTATGGGCTGGTGTATTAACTGTCACCGTGAAACTCAGGTTACCATGACAGGTAATGCGTATTATGATAAGATACATGAGGCGCTTTCTGAAAAATATGGATTGGAGAAATTGACCGCTGCACAGTTGGGTGGTCTTGAATGTGGTAAGTGCCACTATTAATTAATTAAAGATTAGGTTTAGCACCTGCTAAATACTTCCAAATAAGACAATAAATAATTTATGTCATCAAAAAAGAAATACTGGAGAAGTGTTGAGGAACTGAAAGAGAATAGCTCTGTTGTTGAGACACTCAAACAGAATGAGTTTGTAAAGGAAATTCCTACTGATGAATTTCTTGGAGACAAGAAATCTTTGGAAGGTTCTGCAACCTCACGCCGAGATTTCTTAAAATACGTGGGTTTTTCAACCGCAGCGGCAACCCTTGCTGCCTGTGAAGGCCCTGTAATTAAATCTATTCCCTATGTGGTCGCTCCAGAGCGTATTACCGTGGGCAAGGCAGAATATTATGCAACAACAATGGCAGACGGTTTTGACTTTGCCAGCGTTTTGGTAAAGACTCGTGAAGGCCGACCTATAAAGATGGAGAACAACGAGATGGGTAATAATGTGGGCAATACCAATGCCCGCGTGCATGCCTCTGTGTTGACCTTGTATGATACTGAAAGATTGCAAGGGCCCAAAATTAAAGGTGAATCTGCCTCTTGGGACCAACTTGATGAAGAGCTGTTGATGCGGTTGAATTCCCTAAACGGAAAGCAAATCGTGCTCTTGACGCCTACATTTGCGAGCCCTTCAACTGCCAAGTTGATAGCTAATTTCTCAAGTGCATATCCTAATGTAAGACAAGTTGTTTATGATACCGTTAGTGAAAGTGCTGCTTTAGACGCTTTTGAAAGTAAGTACGGTACCCGTGCGCTTCCTGACTATAATATGACCGAGGCGGCAGTTATCGTTTCCATAGGTGCTGATTTTCTTGGAGATTGGCATGGTGGTGGAATAGATTCCAGCTATGCAAAAAGCCGCGTACCCAAAAACGGGAAAATGTCACGTCATGTACAGTTTGAGGCTAATATGACCCTTACCGGGGCAAATGCCGATAAACGTGTTATGATGACACCAAGACAGCAAAAACAAGCAGTCTCAGCAATGCATTCCTTGATTATGGGCGGTAATTCTACAGGTCTATCGGGGAAGTTAGATGAAGCGGTAAGAAATGCAGCAGCACAGTTACAAAAAGCGGGTTCCAAAGGTGTTTTTGTTACCGGTGTGGAAGATGCTAATGCGCAAATGCTTGCCCTTGCCATTAATTAGAATTTGGGTAGCACAATAATGAATACAGCACAACCTAAATTGATTCGTCAGGGCAGTGCTCAAAAAGTGTTGCAGCTTGTTGATGATATGAATGCCGGTAGCGTAGGTGCGCTTCTGGTGGTGGGTGTTAACCCATCATATAGTCTGCCCAATGCCGCCGAATTCAGGAAAGGTATAGCAAATGTTGATCTTACGGTTGCCTTCACTATGAAGGAAGATGAAACCGCTACGTTGTGTGAATATTTGGCTCCTACTCCACATTACTTGGAGTCCTGGTGTGACATAGAAATAAAGAAAGGGCATATCTGTTTGATGCAGCCCACAATTCGTCCATTATTTAACACGCGTCAATTCCAGGATAATTTATTGATCTGGACGGGCAGTAATACCAATTACTATGAATATTTGAAGTCTAACTGGGACAATACCTCTAAGAGTTTCAACCAGACCCTTCAAGACGGTATTGTTGAAATTGAATCTTCTTCCACTTCAGATGGTGAAGAAACACAAAGCAGCATGAAGGCTGCTGGTGGAATGACTGTTGCCAGTGCAGCAGCAGCACTTTCCGTACAGGATGAAACCGCTTCTAACGGCAGTTTTGAACTTACTCTTTATTCGAGTACAAGTATGGGTGATGGCCGTCAAGCTAACAACCCCTGGTTGCAAGAGATGCCAGACCCTATTACCAGAACTTCTTGGGACAACTACTTGACCATGGCCAAAGCGGATGCGGATGCCCTCGAAATTGAAAATGAGCATATGTCAGATGGCGCACTTAACGGTAATTACGTTAATGTTACCGTAGACGGAACCACTATAAAAAACATTCCGGTATTTATACAGCCGGGACAAGCAAAAGGTACTGTGGGACTCGCTTTGGGTTACGGTAAGAAAGAAGCCGTTCAAAAGGAAATGCAAGTAGGTGTCAATGCGTATCCATTTTACAAGAATTTCAATACGGTACAAACGGTAACTATTGAAAATGCTGATAACGGATGGCATGAGTTTGCATGCGTGCAATTGCAGAATACCATGGACGGTCGCGGCGGTGATATTATTAAGGAGACCACACTTGAAATCTTCAATACTAAAAATAAAGCAGCTTGGAATTCTGTAGGACAAGTAGATTATAACCACTCTGAGATAGAGGTACGCAATCCCAAAGCAGATATTTGGGAATCTTCTGATACTTCAGTGGGATCTTTCTTCAATCTTTCCGTAGATCTAAACTCCTGTACGGGTTGTGGTGCTTGCGTGATCGCCTGTCACTCAGAAAATAATGTACCGGTTGTAGGTAAGGAAGAAGTCAGGAATTTCCGAGACATGCATTGGTTACGTATTGATAGATATTATTCTTCGGCAGATACTTTCGAGCAGGAAATTGAAGATCTGGAAGACCTTCCATTAATGGATTCTTATTCTGTAGTTGAGGAACAGTCCTACGACAACCCAGAAGTTGCGTTTCAGCCTGTTATGTGTCAGCATTGTAACCATGCACCTTGTGAGACCGTTTGTCCCGTTGCTGCGATAGGTCACGGTAGCCAGGGTCAAAACCAGATGACGTATAACAGATGTGTAGGCACACGCTATTGTGCAAATAACTGTCCCTACAAAGTGCGTCGCTTCAACTGGTTCCTGTATAATGAAAACGACGAGTTCCCTTATAATATGGGCAACGACTTAGGTCGTATGGTGCTCAATCCCGATGTGAGCGTACGTTCTCGCGGGGTAATGGAAAAATGTTCTTTCTGTATCCAATTAACTCAGAAAACCATACTCGATGCAAAGAGAGAAGGTCGTGCGATAGAGGACGGGGAATTTCATACGTCATGTAGTGATGCCTGTAACAAAGGGGCTATAAAATTTGGCGATGTGAATATTCCTGATTCCGAAATATCACAGCTAAAAGATAATGACCGTAAATATTATTTGCTTGAAGATTTAGGCGTAAAACCTAACGTTTTTTATCACGTTAAGATAAAAAATATAGCAGAAGCTTAAACCTAGTACACTAAACATGAGTCCACTCCGAAAAGCCTAAAGCA
>JBDNGW010000355.1:0-2973 GCA_041689735.1 Leeuwenhoekiella sp.
GTATTTACCGTTCCCATTGCGCTTGCAAACGCTTCAGAAGTAATCGGATTTTTAAAAGAAAAAAACATTGCTGTTTATAGCGCTATTTTACAGGAATCCAAACCGTATCAGGAAATGGATTATACAAAACCTACCGCAATTGCCGTGGGAACAGAAGCAGACGGACTCACCGAACTATGGCGTGAAAACTGCGCGGAGACAATCAACATTCCCATGCAGGGCAGCCTGGATTCTATAAATGTTTCGGTGGCGGCCGGGATTCTAATTTTTGAAGCGCGCAGACAGCGCGGTTTCCGTTGAATTATCTCTATTTTTAGCTATTTATGACCCCAAATATCCTTTTTTACAGCATTATTGGAATTATACTACTCAGTTTTGCCTTTGGTCAAATTCTCGACTACCTGAATGCGCGGCATTTTGATGATCCTATTCCGTCGGAATTAAATGACGTTTACGACACCGAAACATACCGAAAATCTCAGGATTACAAAAAGGCCAACTTTAAATTTGCCCTGTTCAGCGGAACTTTTTCGTTGGTTTTAACACTCGCTTTCTTCTTTTTTAAAGGTTTTGCGTATGTAGATTTACTTGCGCGCCAAATGAGCGATAATCCCATTATCCTCGCACTTATTTTCTTTGGTATTATAATGCTGGGCAGCGATCTGCTTACCACGCCGTTCTCCTATTACCACACTTTTGTGATTGAAGAACGTTTTGGTTTTAACAAATCTACCCGAGCCTTGTTTTTCGGCGATAAATTAAAAGGTTGGCTAATGATGATCGTTGTAGGCGGCGGTTTGTTGGCATTAATTATTTGGTTTTATGGTTGGGCAGGCCGTTCTTTCTGGATTTATGCCTGGGGAATATTTGCCATTTTTGCAGTTGTAATGAACCTATTTTATTCCAAATTGATTGTACCGCTATTCAACAAACAAACGCCACTGGCCGAAAGTAGTTTGCGCAGCAAGATTGAAAATTATGCACGGTCGGTCGGTTTTGAGTTGGATAATATCTTTATTATAGACGGCTCAAAACGAAGCACCAAGGCCAACGCCTATTTTTCCGGTTTTGGTAGCCAGAAGAGAATTACCCTTTACGATACGCTGGTCAATGATCTAGAAGAAGAGGAAATCGTGGCGGTGCTTGCCCATGAAGTCGGCCATTATAAGAAAAAGCATATTGTTTTCAATTTGTTTATCTCCATTCTTTTAACCGGATTTACGCTTTGGCTTCTGTCGCTGTTCGTCAGCCTACCGCTTTTTTCACAAGCGCTGGGTGTAGACCGGGCTACTTTTCACGTGGGTTTGATTGTCTTTGTTATTTTATATACGCCCATTTCTGCAATCACAGGATTTTTAATGGGCCTGCTTTCGCGAAAATTTGAATACCAGGCAGATAATTTTGCAAAAAACACCTACGGAAGCGCCCCGCTAATCAGTTCGCTAAAAAAACTTTCCCGCAACAGCCTGAGCAACCTTACGCCGCACCCGCTTTATGTACGTTTAAATTATTCGCATCCTACATTGTTGCAGCGGGTTTGTAATTTAAAGTAGGTTTAGAATGTGTATCTGACATGTTTTCAATGGTCCTTGCCAATTCAGGTAGTTTTGAAAAATGCAGATTTGTCGGCTTTGTTGTTTGCTATTTGATCTTTAAAAAACCAATTCACATTGGAATGCCCGCTAATTGCAACAACTGATATTTAATATATTTATGCTTCCAAATTATTTTTAAAAGTCAAAATATCCTTTCTATAGATTTCATTTAAGAATTCATTATATGGATCATTTCTTTTATACTTAAAATATTCCTCCGCCTTTGAGATATGTTCTTTGGCTTTTTCAGTTTCTCCGATTTTCTTGTAGACCTGTGCTAATCCGAAATGTGCTTCACAAGCATATTCAGACCGATTTATTGCTCTTTTATAGAAATAAATAGCTTTATCAAATCTTCCTAAATTTGATTCACAAATTCCCAGATAAACATAGGACTGAATATCCACCCACTCTTCTCCCTGATTTTCGATGCTTTTATTGAAATGTGCAATTGCCTTTTGGTATTCTTTAAGTCCATAAAAAGCTTCACCGCGTACAAAATCAATATCTTCACCCCAAGGTGCGTCAATAAAATTTGGGGTCAAATTATACAGCGATTCAAAATCTTTAACTGCGCCCTTAAAATCCCTCAAAAATCGTAATTAAAGGTAACCTCTATATCCCAAATAAATTCGAGGATTGTTGTCCACAGCCTTATCTAAAAGTTCAAAACCTCTTTTATAATCACCTCGTTTATTAAATGGAACGGATTGTTCAAAATAGATTTCAGAATTCTCGGGGTCTTGAAATTTCAATATCTCAAATATTGATTGTGAAAGATATACACCTTGCATATGGGAAGCAAACTCATACCTTTTTTCTTTATCGGAAAAGAATAGAGACGAAATTATAAGTATAGAATAACCCGTAAAAACAACAGTCAACAGTATTTTGAATATTTTAAAAAATTTCTTCATTGGTTAAAATATGTCAACGATTTTTTTATTCTCAATTTTGAAATTTAGAACGTAATAGCTGTCAAAAGAAGTACCAGATTTATTTTTTGCGGAATTCAAATTTTTGAGTGTGGCCAAAGCTTTTTCTATCTCAAGGATATTATCAGGATCAACCTTACTTCTCTGTAAATCCCGATCGGTTGTTTTTACCCTAAACCTGCCAATTTTACCTCTACAGTTTACCACAAACCTAAAAGTCACCAAGCCAGATTCTTTAAAATTTAAGAATTGTAATTTACTGAAAATTCTATTTTTTATAGCTGTTTTTCCACCGACAAAGTCCGTCTTTATACCGTAGAATTCCCTAATTTTCTTTTCATTACACACTTTAAAATCTTTGTCGGTAGTGCCATTAGCTTGTAATTCTCCAACTTCATGTGTGGTTTGATAGTATGCCCAGGCGGTTATGCTGAAAGCAATAA
>JBDNGW010000356.1:0-3560 GCA_041689735.1 Leeuwenhoekiella sp.
ACCACTTCAATGCCTTTAGAATTAAGCAGTTCTTTTACCTTTTTTTGAGTGGCTTTGTCCATTGTATAATGCATATTCCCTTCAATACTATTCCCTATCTTCTGGCCCGGATATGCTTCTACATATTTTAGGTCTATACTTCCGATTTTATCAAGGGTTTCAGCAAAAGTGAAATTTTTAAAAGTATAGGCCTGGGATCCAAGTTTCCAGTCCAATTTGTTAGCAGAAGAATTGTTTTGCGCAAAAACAGGCTGCATCAGCAGCAAAAGTAATCCTAATAGTAAATTCATCTTTTTCATATTCGGTCGTTAAAGTTAGTTAGATTAAAATTCTCATAAATATCAATGGAATAATAGTAATTCAGCAAATAAAAGCAGAAACATTTTTTTAAATTCCCTTGGAAGTAGTACAAATAGCCTTTTACCTTTGTTTGGAAATCTTATTGACTGTAGCTTACTGTCCTGAACCCCAAATGTTCCTGGGCAGAATCCGTGGAATTTGCCATACGGGCAGAAACCCTAAAACTGGCACAATAGGAGGCATTGCATAAAAAGGAGCCTCCTTTTATTACTTTTTCACGTATTTGTGGGTTATTGGGATTATATGCAGTTTGCGCGCCTTCGGGATTTTTTACCATTCCTCTCTTTAGTGCGTCCTGATAGAAATTTACATTATACCAGTCTTGGGTCCATTCCCAAACATTACCCGCCATATCATACAGCCCATACGGATTTGGTGGATAGGATTTTACCGGGGCTCTACTTTCAAAACCATCTTCTTTTGTATTGGTTGTAGGAAATTTACCTTCCCATGTATTCGCCATTGCAGCTAATTTTGTTTCACCGTTTCCCCAGCTAAAGCGGGCATTGGATTGGCCGCCCCGTGCTGCATATTCCCACTCAGCTTCTGTTGGGAGGCGCCTTCCTGCCCATTCACAATAGGCGAGGGCGTCTTCTAGGGATATATGCACAACGGGAAAATTCTCTTTTTCTTTTATAGTGCTGTCCGGTCCATAGGGATGTTTCCAGTTGGCCCCTATTTTCCATTCCCACCATTGGGAATAATCATAGAGGTTGGGAACACTTTCTTTGGTTTTTTTAAAGATGAGGGAACCTGGTTGTAGAATCGAATCGTGAGGTTTTGGAGTGTTCGGGGGGAGCTGTTTCTTCATTTCTTCCCAATCAATTTCACGTTCTGCTACGGTAACATAGCCGGTTTCATCCACAAAATTTTTATATTCAGCATTGGTCACTTCGTTTTCATCCATAAAAAACCCGTCAACAGCTACAGGATGGGCGGGTTTCTCACTGTGCATTGCCATGTCATCTGATTCGACAGCACCTTGGATGAATTTTCCTCCTGGTATCCAAACCATCCCTTCTGGAGTAGCTATGTCGGCTGGAGGCTCTTTTAATAAATCTAGGGGTTCCTGGTTGATGGCAGATTCGCCTTTGGCAAGACTTTCAATTTTATTGTTTTTTTCTGATTTATATTCTTGACAGGAAGTTGTTATAGCAACTATGCTTATACCAAGTAGTATTAATTGAATTTTCAATCTGTTCTTCATTTTATAAATATTCAGATGCACTCAAAGCTGAGTGCAACACATTTGTTTTTTAGGACTTCAATTGGGTTTTGATAATTAAACTTTCTGATGGGTCTGTAATTTAGTAATCTTTCAACATCTTTTATAAATAATTTAAGTAAAACTGTCTCAAATAATCGCTTTCAATTAGATTTAAAAAGATTATTTGGAACAGTTTTTATGTTTGAAGTATTAATAGTTTTGATAAACTATTCAGGTAAATAGCTAACTACAATTCTTTGATCTTTATATTCCGGAACTGTACCTCATCCCCATGATCCTGAAGACCGATGTAGCCACTACGGTCCTCTCCTCCAGCATTTATAAAGTCTTTCCAGCCAGCAAACTTACTGTTCTCTATCATATCTTTCCAATCATCTGTCCAAAGGTGGTATTCCAGTACATTCTTCCCGTTCATACTGTGAACTACAGTGCCACGATATACCAAAACCTTAACGGTATTCCATTGACCAACTGGTTTAGCATTCTGGGGATCTGCAGGAATCAAGTCATAAAGAGAACCTGATTTACGGTTTCCATTTTTTCCCAATTTGGCATCCGGATGTTTCTCATTATCCAGGATTTGCATTTCTGGAGCCGATTTCCATATTGGTTGATCTTCTATTTCCTGAGCCAGATAAAAAATACCACTATTACCCCCCTCAGAAATTTTCCATTCCAAGCTAAGTTCAAAGTCTTTAAATTTCTCATCATAAATAATATCCCCAGCTCCGCCTGCTTCACCAGCGCCAGAGCCTTTTAGCATAAGTGTTCCATTTTCTACAGTCCAGCCATGATTTGGGAAATCATCATTGTTGTAACCTCGCCAACCTTTTGTAGATTCACCATCAAAAAGTAGTTCCCATCCTTCTTCCTTTTCCTTTTCTGAAAGTTCATTAATAGCTGTAGTCATGTTAGGTTCTTCTATTTTTCCATTTTCTTTCATCTTTTCATCATTCGACCTATCCTTCTTCTCTCCGCAACTGGCAATAGCAAGGAAGATGAGTATTAATAAAGGCATTGAAATGATTTTAGTTGAAAAATTAAATCGTATATCTTTCATATTTTATTATTTTAATTAATTCTTATGTGTTAGGTAATTCCCACCCTTTTCTGTAGGTGTGTTTAATATATTCTTCTGCAGCTTCTTTGGCATTCATAGTTGCAAAACGAGTGTCAAATTTTGGATCGCCATCTAATACAGTGAAACTGTCTGAAGTTACTACTTTAATTTCTTCATTTGCACCAATGTTAGTTATCATCATATTTTCTGCATCCCAATCTAATTTCTTATTTAAATCTTGTAGCCGAACTGCCAGGTTCCCCATAACCACAACCTCATTGAAGGGCCCCGAATACCCAAAGTGAGAGCTAGCTTCTTTTCTGCTGCTCTGAGGCTCTTTACACGCTCTAACCCAATCCATTTCATGACTGGTTTCAACTCTTGGGAACATCTTCTCTGTTTTTGGCGGGTTATCCTCCCGTCCTATAATATATGGATCACGACCATAAGTACTACAGATAATAGTGCCCTCTGTACCCACTACCATAGAGCCTCCGCCTCCATCACCCATAACTTTTCCGGGTTTTATGCCTTTAGGTCGATCAGGAAGCAACCCTCCATCGTACCAAGTCATTTTTAAAGGATCGAATTTAACTTTTCCCAGCTTTTTATTTTCAGGAAAATAATAAGAAACCTTTTCGGCTATAGGAGCACTTTCAGTATTTACCTGCGAGGAACTTCCTTCAAAACCTATAGGATGCCCCAAGTCTAATCCGAAATATATAGGATCTATAATATGACAGCCCATATCTCCTAATGCACCGGTACCAAAGTCCCACCAAGCCCTCCAATTCCAAGGCGTGTAAGCGGGATTATATGGTCTATATTCAGCAGGCCCTATAAATAAATCCCAGTCCAAAGTGTCGGGAACTGAAGGCTCAGTTTCTGGTCTTTCTAATCCTTGAGGCCATA
>JBDNGW010000357.1:0-7397 GCA_041689735.1 Leeuwenhoekiella sp.
TATTAACCAATATACGTACTAATTGATTGAAAGTACAGAAACATAGGACAGATTTTAAAAACTCCAAATTTATTATCGACATCTTTATTGAATCCTTTTGTTATCTTAACACACTCAAAGTTACAACGATTAATAAAGCGCAATTTAAATTAGTTCCGGTTCGCTTATAAATTAAAATAAAAATTTCATGAAAAAGTACTACCTATTTCTTCTATTGTTGACTATTACCAGTACCCTTTTTGCTCAAAGCAAAATCATGGAGAGCCTGAGTATGAAAAGCGCTCTTTTGAATACGGAGGTCAACTATTCGATTTATTTACCAGACGGATATGAATATTCTGAACGTCTTTATCCCGTGGTGTATCTCTTAAACGGGTATACAGGTGACGAAACAAGCTGGATTGAAGCAGGTGCTATGCAACGGATAGTAGATCACGAAATTGAACAAGGAAATATCCAAAAAATGGTGATCGTTATGCCGGATGGGGATGACAGACTTTATATGAACCGGACAGATGGCACTTATCCCTTTGAAGATATGTTCATGAAAGAGTTACTGCCTTATATTGAAAGTCAGTACCGTATTCGCAAAGGAAAACAATATACAGCAATAAGTGGACTCTCCATGGGAGGAGCTGGTTCCTTAAAACTAGCTCTAAAATATGACAAACATTTTGGGGCCTGCGCCGCATTTAGTTCTGCCATATTTACCGAAGAATCGGTTACTACTTCTGATCAGGAAGGTATGAATGGATACGTTAAAAAAGCCATGCCTGATATGGTAGGTGCAAAAGGTAAAAAAAGACTCAATAAAAGCTATGAAGAGTATGACGTGCTTCAACTTGTGAAAACCAAAGATCCAGAGCTGTTGAAAACAGTACAAATATATTTTGACTGTGGAGACGATGATTTTCTTACTCTAGGAAATGCCCAATTGCATAAAGAACTTATATCTAAAAAAATACCCCATGAGTATAGGGTTCGCGATGGGGCACATACCTGGCCATTTTGGCGTGAGTCTTTGCCTGTAGGATTAAAGTTTATTAGTGATTCTTTTTGGAAATAGACATTTTTTATTTTACTCAAGCTTCGCACTCTGGAAAGTGCGGTGTTTTGAGGATTTGAAAAAGAAAAATTGTAGCATATAAACCTTGACAATAGCTTGATCTTCAAGTATTTTAAAGTGCAACCAAGAAAATACAAATAGGCTACAGAATAATGATATTGCTAAAATCCAAGAGGTAAAAACCATTTCAAAGATACTTGGACCCGACCGGAATTTTTCGTCAAACACCTTGAGCTTTTAAATTTTTCCAAGACCTCGAAACGCTTCATGTCCGTTAAACAACGTGGCGTTCCATTTTGGGTTTTGATGTAATTGATTTTGGCTCTCCCTTATATGCAAATGGGAAGTTTGGGATCCGTTTTTAGTGGCAAAAAACAAGTTGAGACCAAAGCCCAGAAAGACACTTATTACAGAGCCCTGGCCAATCAAAAGATGGACTGGCGCAACTTGCTTTTACTATTTGTTAAACGGTACCTGTCCCAAGACCATAAGTTCGCAACGGCAGGGGACGGCCATAAATGTGTGATATTCGATGATACCGATATAGGGAAATACGGCAAAAAGACAGAAGGGATCCTAAAAATTTTCGACTGTGTAGTCCACCGCTTCATCTTTGGTTTCAAGCTGCTCCTGGCGGGCCATTGGAACAGTAGCGTGTTCCCCGTGGATTTTTAGCTTCCACAGGAAAACAGGGACAATAAAACGAAAGAGTAAGGCTTGTCAAATAAGCAACGGAAACAGCAAAGTAAACCAAAAGGGGCAGGGGCCTGCCCGTTGTACAACGCTTTAAAGAACCGAACGCAAAAAAGACCGATATTGTCATTGATATCTTCAAACGGATCAATAAACGTAAAATCGAAACGGACTATATTTTATTGGACAGTTGGTTCACTACCATAAGCCTGATAAACAAAATTTTAAAGATCGACAATGAGGTGCACGTCATTGGAATGCTCAAGTACAACAGCAGGTAGTATATAAATGTGAAAGAACATTCCGCCAAACAGCTCAGAAGCGCAAGGGCAAAATAGCAAGGGAAAGGTCACAGAAGGTTTACTACTTTCAAAATGTGGGGGAGATCGAAGGTGCTAGGGTAAAGGTGTTCCTTTATAAAAGGGGCGTTAGGCCGTGGCACACCATAATCATCACCAACACAAATTTGAGCTTCAACATGGACAATTGTGTCCTGCGCTTCCACAGCCAAACCCATAACAATAGCTTTTATCAATACTCATGCACTTAACCTAAAGGCCACGACTACAACCATGGCATAAAGCAGTAAATCAACTGACTGTCAAAGTACAGAAAAAGCCTTCTCAAAATAAGCGACCAATTGAAGATCAACAAGAAAGCTATCCTCATTTGGCGCCACCATGAACTGCACCCACATGGTGAGGCATAAGGATATGATTCCACTAACATTATCAAGTGCAACGAAATCTCCCCTCTTAGACTGAAAAAATCAGAATAAGTTCTTCTGCAAAAGCCAAAGGGATGGGACGGCAAATCCAACAAAAATAATTTATTAGGTGCTATCTGGCAGCATTACAAAAAGTGAGTGACTATCTTGAGCAGCAATTACTGCCATACATAATAAGGAGTTAGTAAAGAATGCTTTTGTCGCGTATCGCTAAACGAACGCATTGAAGGGCCTACCGGTCAAGAATACATTCCTCTAGCAGCATGTGTACTAGACCCACAACAGTATAAGCTTGAACAGGCTTTATCTTTGGAAACGTCTTGATTAGATACCTGAAACTGTTTAAGAAATGACCCTATATATAGTAAACGATAGATAACGAAAAGACAAAACGTATTCATTTAAGGAAGAGATTTTGGGCATTTTATTCTCATAACTCCATGATCAACTCGAGGTTAAGTAAAGACATTCCATACAAACGAAAGCCTTGACTACAACCGAAATAATTTACATTAATTAAAAGGTTTTATGAAAATTGTATTGTTCTTTTCAGTTTTTCTTTTTATGCTCAGTTTTCCCATGACTGCACAAGAATTCAGCATTAAAGGAAAATTAATTGATAAAACCACCAAAAAGCCTTTAGAGGCCGCAACGGTGTTCGTCGAGGCTGTTCAAGATAGCAGTTTGGTGGCCTATACTATTAGCGATTCCAATGGAGATTTTAAACTTGAGGGCAGGACCGGTCTCCAGAAGGTCAATTTCGTCATTAGTTTTGTGGGTTACGCAAGTTTCACCCGGGAGCTGGAAATTGAGGATAATAGAGACCAAGATTTAAATCAGATTACACTTTGCCCAGCGGTGGAAAGCCTTGCTGATATCCTTATTACCGCGCGCGCTCCTCCCATACTTTTCAAGAAAGACACGGTGGAGTTCAATACCGCCTCATTCAAGACCAAAGCTGATGCCAATGTGGAAGACCTCCTCAAAGAACTGCCCGGTTTTGAGATTGATGCCAATGGAGCCATTACGGTCAACGGAAAACCCGTAGATAAGGTCCTGGTAAATGGAAAGCCCTTTTTTGGGGACGATCCTACCATAGCAACCCGCAACCTGACCAAGGAAATCGTGAAAAAAATACAGGTAGTTGACACTCGCACCAAGACGCAGGCCTTTACCGGCGAGCAGAGTGACGGAGAGAACAAGACCATTAACATCAGGATCGATAAGGACAAGAACAAGGGCACCTTTGGCCGAGTAAGTGCGGGCGGCGGCACCGATAAGCGCTTTCAATATGCGGGACTGGGCAACTACTTTGACAACGACCTGCGCCTGACCGTGCTGGTGGGAGGTAACAACGTGAACCAAACGGGCTTTGATTTTGGCGAGATCAGCAATAGCTTTGGCCGGGGCAGTTATTATGACCTGCCCGGTAGAAACCGCGGCGGCATCACAAATTCACGGGTGGGAGGTTTCAATTATGCTGATGATTGGGGCAAGGACACCGAGGTTACATCCAACTATTTTTATACGGCAGCAAATAATTTTGAAGATCAGCGCAGCAATGCACAGAATAACCTGCCAGATCGCACCTATTTTTCTGAAAGCGAGCGCTCTTCCAGAAATCAAGATGATCGCCACCGTGCGGAAACAGAGTTTGAAACAACCATTGATTCTGTGCTTTACGTAGAGGTTAGACCAGATTTTACCTATAATGAAAGCTCTGGAAACAGTTCCAATAGCCAGCGAACCTTCAACGAGGCCCGGGAGTTGACCAATGAAAGTAGTGGTGAAAATAACTCAAAAAGGTTTGGAAGGGATTTTGATAACCGCACTACCGTGACCAGAAAATATGGTACGGGAGGTGGTTTTTTTCGACTGAATACATCCATCGATCTTTCAGAAAACCAGTCAACTTCCTCAAATAAGAGCAAAACCTTATTTTATGAGGAGGGCTCAAATGGTACGGAAGTCAAGTCAAGCATTATAAGGGATCAGCGCTCCTTGGGCGATAACAGTAATGGCGGTTTTTCCGGAGAACTGGAATGGAACATCCCTTTGATTGCTGAAAAGTTCTTCCTTCAGTTGGAATACCGTTACAATCAAAATACCCGAAATAGTAAATCCTACGTATTTGACCGCATTGATAATGCTACGCTTAATTTCAACGATGAGCAAAGTACGGATTATACCAATAAAAACCGCGTAGGCCGTCCCAGAACGGGCCTTAGGTATCGCTCAGAAAAGTGGAACGCCCGGGCCAATATATCTTACGTAATGCGCACCCTTGCCAGTAAGGAACGTATTAATGAAATCGATTTTGAGAATAAATTTGATGCCATTGAGGCCAATGTGGACCTGCGTTATAATTTTAGTAAGAACACCAGGATCTCTGGAGGTTATCGTCTTGACAACAGTGCCCCGGGCGTACAAGAACTATCCCCCTTTGTCGATGTAAGCAATCCGCTGTTTATAACGAAGGGGAATCCCAATCTTGATCCAACCAATAGACATTCCATAGACCTCAACTTTAACGACTTCAATGTCTCCAAAGAGGCCAATTTCTATGTGTACGCGAATCTGGACATGACCCATAACGATGTGGTACGCAATAGCACCATAGGCGAAGACCTTGTGCGTAACACCACCTTTGCAAACGTTGATGGCAACTATGGTTTTTATGGAGGTTTTGGCTATGGTCGCCGCTACAAACTGGATTCTCTCAATAGTATTCGGGTCAATCTAGGTGGAAATTATAATTTAAGGAACGAGGTCAATTTTATAAACGATGAGCAATATGACTCAAAAAGCAACGCTATTGGTCCGCGTATCAGTGTTGATTATTCCTTTAAAGAACTCATCGATTTTGAACTGAGCTACAATCCAGGATTTAGCCAGACCACCTTTGCAATAGAAGACCGTGGCGACATCAATATTACAACGCACCGCTCATCGCTCAAGGGCAATTTTGATTTTGGTAAATTGAAATTTGAGAATGTGCTCAACTACAACTATAATTCCAATATTGCAGAAGGCTTTCAGAAAGGATCTCTATTCTGGAACAGCTCCATAAATTATAATGTACTAAATGATAATGGCTTAATAAGCGTTAAAGCTTACGATCTGCTCAACCAGAACACGGACGCCAGCCGATTTACCAGCGGCGAAGCAGTTGTAGACACACAGACGACCATATTGCAGCGTTATTTTATGCTAAGTTTCAGTTACAAGTTTAATACATTGGGAAAAAAAGGGAATCTCTCCAATGAGCGTAGGGGGCGGAGGAGATATTGGTAGATCATAATTAATACTAGGTGAAAACTCGATTAAATAGTATCCTTAAAATAGGATTCTTATTAAATTTTATGGGCCTGATTTTAGAGCTAGTTTAAACCTACCTGTCATGCCATGGAAGGCAAGCCTCTGGCAAGAAGGTCAATTCAAACTGATTTTTAAGAGTTTGAGGTTCTGACAAAATATAAAAATCGTTGAATATTGGGATATGCAACGTTTTTCATATAACGCTACTCCAACCTGCCGTAGGTACGTAGAAAGGGTTCAAAATCCCACTAGTTATCGAGAGGGGAATCAGAGAGGATTCAGTATAAACAAGTACCGTGTCAGGTTTATTGTGTTTGTTTAGCGGCCGTTATTTTTTATGTGACCAAGGCAAAAAATCGTTATATAGCCGTACCTAGGCAACTATTTTTTAATGTGGGACAGACGAAAAAGGAAGCTTGGTACGGCTATAATGGAGTTGGAACGGCAATGGTTTCGTCCAATAAATGATTATTTCTCTATGTCTTTTTATATCTATATTCAAAAAAATTATTTGGCATTGGTTTTGTACTTTTAAGTAAAAGACCAGTCATGAAAAAATTAGCCTATTTACTTGTTGCACTCCTTTTTGTATACAGCTGTGCCACCACACGCACCGGACAAAAAATGACCGATTCGGTCTCATCAACAGACAGTACAAGAGTCACAGAAAATGACACCGTTCGTATTGCAAACGACAGCCTGGAATATGAAATCCTTATTATAGACCCAGGTTTTAATACTTTTCTGGCATCAATCGCGCGGCCTGAGAATTATTACTCCCAGAGTTATCTGGAAAGCAAAAACCAATTCCTCGTTATAGACTACAACCAGCGGGTAATGCAACCTTTTCGTTACAACCCCGATATTTATGAGCAGCAGATCAACTACGATCCCAACATAGATTACGGTTACGAGGTCAACTACAAACTGTATAACTACTTTGTATTTTTAAGTAGAAAATACAACCAGCGGTTTTCAGTCCCAACAAGAATTTAAATCTTGTTTAAACCTGCCTGTCGTACCTTGACAGTCAGGCTCAAATCAAAGTGATCCAATGGCTATCGAATCAGGAGTTTGTGGTTTTGGTTGAGCCTACAACTTATTTAATATTGGAATATTTACCAATTTTCAGTCAACGCCATACTTGCTGGAAATACAGAGTTTACGATCCCGATAGTTATTGTAATTAAAATTAGAAAGAAGTCAGTTTAAACAAACAATTGGCATTCTGTTTTTTCCAGGCCACTAGATGTGGTAATTTTGCAGCGTGAAAAAATTTAAGACAAATTGGGAAATAACGAAGAATTGGCAGTTGATCTATCCGCTGTTGGGCGTATTGTTATCACTGGGATTTAGTTTTCTAATTGCTTGGCGCTTGGGCGCGGCCTATTTTATTGACTACGAACTTGGGCTTCTTTATACCGCCATACTTACGGTTATTCTGACTTTTCTTATTATTAAAATCTGCCTTTTTTGTTTTGAAAAACTGAAAAATAGATGGCAGGTGGATGCACGCTGGGAATATATCGCAATTTTTATGGTTTTTGCGATCACCGGGTCTACGGCTGGCCGCATTTCATCACCTATTATGCA
>JBDNGW010000358.1:0-4824 GCA_041689735.1 Leeuwenhoekiella sp.
GTCAACTTTTTTAAATTCAACTTCTGCTCCTTCAGCCTGCAAGGCAATGTGACCTTCTTTAGCGCTGCTGTTGAACCCTTCATTTACTAGATTACCGTTTACCCAAACCTTCACGGAATCTGCTTTACACTCCACAACCATGGTATTCCATTCGCCCAGCGGCTTTTCAGAATTTTCGGTCAGGTTCTCGATGCGTCTTCCTTTACCCGCGGTGGTGCCCCAGTTTTCCTTTGGGCCGCGCCTAGCCTCCATGTTGGGCACTTCAATATTTTCCGCGATGCACCAAAAGTCACCTGCGTTACCGTGTTCCATTTGAACTTCAATCGATTTCGGGAACATATCATAGAGTGCTCTTGGAGTTGAGGCGTGTACCAGAACGCCACAGTTGCCCGGCGCTCCCGTAAAACGATATTCTACTTCCAATTTATAATTTTTATAGATCTTATCACTGATTAGATGGCCACGTGGTTCTCCCAAGCTCACAAGCATCCCTTCCCGAACAATAAAGGGTTTAGTACCAGAAGGATTTTTATCCAGATCTGGCACATCCATATGCCATCCGGTTAAGTCCTTTCCATTAAAGAGCGCTTTAGTGTCATTACTGGGCAGATAAATTAAAAATACTGAAATAACAAAAAAGGAAAACATTTTCATTTGGGATAAATATTTAAGGATCGAATATATTTTTTTTACAAGTTAAGTTAATATTCTTAAATAAATATACTATTAGCCCTAAAATATAAAAATTCCTAAATCAAGAGAATCCGTTTACGATATTCTTTTTTACATTTTTTGTTTTACTTGAAGTTCTTGGCTATATATAACTGAGGAAATTAATCAAGTAGCGCCAAAACCGGTGTTTGTCGCGAGCCAAAAAACACATTATTGCAATTAAGTTTCTATTTTTTAAATCGAAAAGAAGTTCAATGAAGTAATATCAAAATGCTATTAATACACTTTCATAACCTCATTTTTAGTGATTGCAAATACTGCATCGCCCGGTTCGGGCTTGATGTAATAATTGCCCGTAAAGGTCCCAAAAGCGGGTAAAATCAGCTGATTTTCAGACTTGAAAAAGCAGGAAAGTTTGAGGGTCTGTCGGCCGGGGCCACTTAGTCGGATACCTGGATGAATATGTCCAGAAAAATTAAAGAAATCTTTGCGCTGCGTTGGGTGGTGGGTAAGTAGAAATATGCCTATAACCAGTTCTGAAGCAACTTTCATTCCCACTGTTTCATAGTGAGACGGAGAAATAATATCGTGGTTACCGACCACGAGAATGAATTTTTCGCTGCGCGTATGAACCCATTTTTCAAAAAGTAGCCATTCTTTGTTAAACGAACTGTGAAAGAGGTCCCCCAGAAAGCAGATAATTTTGGGATTAAAATCATCAACAACTCGCGTAAGGGAATTGAAATTAGAATCTATTGCGCGTTGCGGAACTGCGCTACCAAATTTTCTAAAATGGGAAACCTTGCCCAGATGAACATCGGCGATGAGCAACATACTTTTTTCTTCCCAAAATAGTACACCGCAGGGATGAAGTAGGAATGTGTTATCGTAAATGGAAATCATTTGATTCATAGCAGATGCAAAGGTGTGATTTTTCAAATGTAAATCCTAACTTATCACTTCGGTCATGTTTAAGTGTAGCGATAAAGGAAACAGGAAACATATTTAATCTCGGGAAAAATGCCTGCAAAGCTACGTTATCCTGAATTTGTTTCAACCAATTATAATTGAGCTCACTCCGAAAAGTGCTTATTGGCAAAAATTCTGATAAAACAGAAATTCGACTAAATTTAAAAATAGGAGAATCAGTACTTTAACAATGTCAGAAATGGCTAATCTACAATAACCTCAATAAATTAATTTTTCGGAGTAGACTCATAAGTATAAGAATTCAAATTCTAGATAATTCAAGATGAAGCTTAAAATTAATTTTTGACAATATTTGAAAACATCAATGTTCCTGCGCCTCTCCCGCACCGCTGGGTATGCGAATACTTTCTACGATCTCCTGAACATCTGCCGGCGGGGCGGGCGTAAAGCGGGAAACTGTTATGGCAACGGTAAAATTGAGCAGCATGGCCAGCGTACCAAAACCTTCAGGCGATGTGCCCAGCCACCATTCGCTTGGCGGTAGGGGATCGAGCACGCCGATAAGCCCGGTCTTAAAACGGATCATATAAAAAAGCATGAGCACAAGGCCTACGATCATTCCAGAAATGGCGCCCTCTTTGTTCATGCGCTTGTCAAAAATACCCAGCACGATTGCCGGGAAAAACGAGGCCGCAGCGAGTCCAAACGCCAGCGCCACCACCGCCGCTACAAACCCAGGCGGATTTATTCCAAAAAACCCCGCAATGATCACTGCCACAAAAATGCTCATGCGCGCTGCAAATAATTCGCCCTTATCGCTGATATCAGGCTTCAACTGTTTTTTGATCAAATCATGGGAAACCGAAGTGGAAATTACCAGCAACAGTCCGGCGGCTGTGGAAAGCGCTGCTGCAAGTCCACCAGCGGCCACCAGCGCAATTACCCAGTTGGGCAGATTGGCAATTTCAGGATTTGCTAGCACCATAATGTCGCGGTCTACATAAAGTTCATTCGCTTCCGCGGAAGCGTTGGAGACCAAGCGTTCTCCGTTAGCGCCGCGCTCATTGGTATAAATAGGTGGGCCAGAAAGCGCTTCTCCGTTTACATATTGTATTTTTCCGTCCTTATTTTTATCGCTCCAGGCAATTAATCCGGTATTTTCCCAGTTTCTGAACCATTCTGGCAAGTTTGTATAGGCCTTGTTACTTACGGTTTCAATAAGATTGGTTCGTGCAAAAACCGAAACTGCGGGCGCAGTGGTGTATAAAATTGCGATAAGCAATAGCGCAATTCCGGCAGATTTACGAGCGTCTTTTACATTTGGCACCGTAAAAAATCTCACGATTACATGCGGCAATCCAGAGGTTCCCGCCATAAGGGCGAGGGTAATCGCAAAAACATCCCAAGTGGATTTGCTGCCGCTGGTGTATTCCTTAAAGCCCAACTCGGTGTGCAGTGTATCCAATTTTTCCAGTAAGTAAGTACCGTCTTCGACCCTACCGCCCATACCGATCTGCGGTACGATATTTCCGGTCATTTGAATGGAAATAAAAATCGCGGGAACCATAAAGGCAAAGATGAGCACGCAATATTGTGCCACTTGTGTATAGGTAATACCTTTCATTCCGCCAAGCATGGCAAAAACGAGCACCACGATCATCCCGATGATCACGCCCCAAAAGATCTCCACCTGTAAAAATTGCGAAAAAACGATGCCCACGCCGCGCATTTGTCCGGCCACATAGGTAAACGAAACGATAAGAGCGCAGATTACCGCTACGGTGCGCGCCGTGTTCGAATAATAACGGTCGCCGATAAAATCTGGCACGGTAAACTTGCCAAATTTTCGTAGGTAGGGTGCCAAAAGCAGCGCAAGCAACACGTAACCGCCCGTCCAGCCCATAAGATATACCGATCCGTCATATCCCATAAACGAGATCAGCCCGGCCATGGAAATAAACGAGGCCGCGCTCATCCAGTCGGCGGCCGTGGCCATACCGTTAGCCAGTGGTGAAACGCTGCCACCAGCCACATAAAATTCTTTAGTAGAACCTGCTCGCGCCCAGATCGCAATGCCAAAGTAAAGTGTAAAACTGACCCCCACCAAAATCCATGTCCATACTTGTACACTCATGATTTGGTGGATTTTGAAGGTTCGTCGTATCCATATTTTTTATCGAGTTTGTTCATGAGGTGCACATACACAAAAATGAGTATCACAAACACGTAAATAGAACCTTGCTGGGCAAACCAAAACCCCAATTTAAAACCGCCCAACCGAAACGCGTCCAGTTCCTCTTTAAATAGAATACCACAGCCAAAGGATACAATAAACCAGATGGAAAGCAGGATCACAAGGTATTTAATATTTTCTTTCCAGTAGGCGGCCGCTTTTTGTTTTTCGGTCATAAATGGTTGTTTTTAGGTAAAAAAGGTGGATTTTTAACTTGAAGGAGTTATATTTCGTTAAGAAGTTCCGAATATAGTTAAAAAGTTAAGACAATTGTGTGGAAAGTGAGGAATCAAACCATAAAAAGTGCAGACAACTCAAAAATAAAGCTCCTTTGCAACCATAAATACTACAGATCAACCGGCCCAGGTTGTCCGTTTCCAGAATATCTAACCCCACTGAGGTAAAAAATCAAGACGATTGCGTGGAAAATTTATATAGCAAGATTGTGCAATACCTTTCAAAGACCGAGGATTCCGAAAGTTTCTGAAAAGGGAATATCTATACTAATAATTTCAAATTTAGGATTTGTTCCTCGTTTTAGAAGTTGCAGTGTGATTTTAGATCTCACATCAGAAGTGACAAAATGTGTTATTGTTTAATCAGTGTCAGCTTGTGCAAAAAGCTTTGAATCATTGGGTATAATTGCTCTGGAATGAAGACTGACTAGACTAACCTTGTTTTCTGTAAAGATTATTCTTTGCAAATTCTCCAGTTCTTTGTGGCTATTTTGGAGTGATGGTGCCACGTGTTTCGGTCAAACCGTGCCACTTTGAAAGATTCTGCAATTATATAAAAAATTGTAACTATTCAGCCTATGGTCAAAACAGGATAGTTATTAACAATTTTAGTTTTGTCTTTTGTAAAAAACAGCTTAGTACATGACAAAAATATAATTCATTGAAAATCAACAAATTAAAAGTTAAATAATTAGAATAAAGCATTTATTTTCAGTATATTAGATGAATAATTCAACTTATTTGTCCAATGAA
>JBDNGW010000359.1:0-4684 GCA_041689735.1 Leeuwenhoekiella sp.
GTATTGTGTAAATTGTAATAAATGCAATGAAAATGACTGATTTATAGTGGTTTTTGGGTGGTTTTTAAGAGATGTTTAGTGTATTTATGTAATTGACTGATTGTTTGAATGATAAATAGTTATTATTGCTCAGAAATTAATTCTGACCTGAAATTCGTAAATGAACTAATTGAATTTTTAGGTTGTGTTTATATGGTAAAAGATAGAATATGGTTTTATTGAATTGCTTGTATATGTCAATTGGCAGCAATTAAAATAAAGCGAGAAAATCAATAATTAATTGAAAAACTATGGGGAACGAATTAAGGCCTTTTTGGAATAAAATATTCAATTTCAACTGGAAATTTGGACTTTTTTTAATTCTTATAATCTGTATTCCTCGTTTTGTTTTGGTCTTGCAAGCCAACGAAACAGCCAATTACAAATATATTGGACTGATCATGCTAATTTCAGCAATTGCACCCTTCGTATTTTTGAATAAATATGGCAGAAAAAAATAGGGATTAAAAGACCAACAAACCTTCGTTGGTTAATTATTGCCTTTATTATTGGTATTGTCTTCAGTGCTTTGCTGTATTTCTTAGGAGATTCAATTTATGGTAACTCTTATGAAAACTGGTACAACTATATTGGAAAATCTTACAATATTCAAGAAGGAATTAACCCACAAAGTAAACTTGATTTATTCTATATTGTTGTATTTGGTGCAATGACAGACAGTCCGATTGGGGAAGAACTTTTTTTCAGGGGAATAGTTCATTCAAGTTTCGAAAATTCCGTGGGCAACAAAACTGCATCTTTAATTGACAGTTCCGCTTTTGCCATTGTTCACATTTCGCACTTAGGATCTGTATAGAAATAACCTGCCCGTTGCTACGTGTTCTTTTGCTTGCCTACTGCGTTGAAAATACTCGTCATAGATACGGCTATGCCTGCGTTTTTCGCCTTGTGGTCAAACAAAATAACTGCCTATAATTCAGTCACTTTATTTCTTAACAGATCCTTAGGACTTATATTTATCAATCAAGAATGGAAATTCTTAGTATTACCCACTCTGATATGGGTTTTAAGTATGTTTTGTATCAGTATATTGTTTAATATATGTAGAAAACGTTCGGGCTCGATTTTAGGAGCAGTACTATGTCACGCGGCATTTAATCTAGGAATGACGTATTGCATTTTTTATCAAATGAACTAAACAAAAGTTGCACTACACAATCTCACTAGCAAAAATCTAAAATAAACCATTCCCGAATGAATTTATCAAAAAGAAGAATTGTCCTTACTTCACCATTTTTGATTATTGCGGTTAACTTCGGAATTGCCTTTCTGTTCGGAAATATCATCGGAAAATGGGCTTTTATTCCAATAATCTTGATTGAATGGTTCCTTTTTCTGTTTTTTATTTTAAAATATACTGAAAAAGAAACACGAAAAAAGTGGTTGCAAAAATCAAAAGGTTCATTCCGTTGGAATATTTTGGCTTTATGTATTGGAATACTTGCGCTTCCATTATTTTTAATGCATTATGAAACATTAGCAATTTGGCACGTTTGGTTACCTTGGATTTTGTTGGCGTTGATCAATCCCTGGCTTGAGGAATTTTATTGGCGTGGATTACTATTGGACTACACCAAAAACTGGTCAAAGTGGGCTGCAATCCTATTCACAAGTTCCGTATTTGCACTTAATCACAGTGTTTTCGGAGTGAATTCAGAATTGAATAGCGGCTTAACGGTAATCATTTCCACATTCCTTATGGGAATTATTTGGGGACTGGTTTATAAGAAAACTGATAGTTTGAGGTGGATTATAATCGCTCACTTTTTGGTTGACTTTTTTAATTTGTCAGCAGCTTCATTTCTGGATTTATATGATAGGGGAAATTGGTAGATGTAATCTCGCGTCTCCGCTGAAAGAGCACTTCTGTCGAGAGGACGGGTGACGTTGAAAAATGCCTATTTCTAGATGACGGGCGCCGCTGGTGGAAATGCCACATCATCCTGACAGCGGAAGACAAGAGGGATCGCACTTGCGGATAATTCCAGCAGTTCAGTCCGCGCGTTCTGTGATTGCTATTGTAAGGCATGACACACTTCTGAAATTTCTGACAGTTACTGTGGAACTCTTTAGAGAAATTGTTTTTACTTGCGTTCCCAATTTTGGTTTTTCCCAAAAATATCGGTCAAATCTAATTATAAATCCATAAAAGTCCTTTCTGGAGGATTTCTTTGTTTAGAAGATACAGAGGATGTTTTTAACATTTACGAACGATTTACAGCATCGAAAAACAGAACTTGAAGCCCAACTAAAAGAAGGAGCCGTTTTAAATGGGAGTATTCTAACGTATCTTTCTAAAATAAACATCAACCAATGAAAAATAAAGAAGACATCCGTTGGATACAACGATTTAGCAATTATAATAAAGCTTTGGGAAAATTAAATGAAGCCATTCAAAAAGTGAGAAAAGATTTCTATCGTGACAATAAATTTGACGAAAACATATTTAAGAAAGCAGATGACATAATAGTTGAAGGGCTTATTCAACGATTTGAATATACCCATGAATTGGCGTGGAATGTAATAAAAGATTTTTTAGAATCTAGAGGTGACACAGGTATTTATGGTTCTAGAGATGCCACTCGCGAAGCTTTTAATAAAGAATTGATATGGAATGGTGACGTTTGGATGGATATGATCAAAAGTAGAAACCAATCTTCTCATACTTATAATGAAGAAACGGCGATGGAAATATTTTTTAAAATAATTGATGATTACCAATCTTGTTTTATCTCATTTCAGCAGAATATAGAAAGTATTAAAGCCAAAGAACAATAATGTACGGACTTAAAGAAAAACATATTAATGCCATAAACAGTGTTTTTAAAAAACATGCTGAAATTGAAGAAGCTATTTTATACGGTTCGCGTGCCAAAGGTAATTACCGCAATGGCTCAGACATTGACTTGACCTTAAAAGGAGAAGCCCTTAATTTATCCCAACTCTTTAAAATTGAAACCCAATTAGACGACCTGCTACTACCTTATAAAATAGATCTTTCTATATTCCACAAACTAGAAAACCTAGACTTCGTAGCACATATTAACAGAGTCGGGGTATCTTTTTATGAAAAAGAGGTGTTTGAATATTAGAGAATATCTGTTAGATGATTTTGCAGAGATAAATCCGGTGAAATGATTTCCCAATGAAGCTAGTGTAAAAAAATTGAAATTTGAGCAATGCAGCCATTCACAAAAAAGGTTGCAAATTATTGAAAAAAAGAATATGAGAGAGAAAGAAAATTCAAGAATGGAAATAGGATAGTGGTTCGAATAATTTCAAGTTTAAAAAATGGGAAACTTCACATATTTCATATTTTTATATGCTTAAGTATAATGAAATTGGTTTTGTTGCTGCCACCTGGGCTAAGAAATGCCGAAATATAAGTAGATGTTTATGAGTAGCAAATACAATCCAAAAATCCACAATAGGAAATCCATACGGTTAAAAGGATACGATTATTCGCAGGCAGGATTATATTTTATAACGATCTGTTTGAAAAATAGGGCGTGTTTGTTTGGAGATATTACCGATGGCGAAATGCAATTGAACGATGCCGGAGAAATGGTCAAAAAATGGTATTGTGAATTGGAAAATAAATTCCCCGATATTAAATGTCGCGAAATGATCATTATGCCCAATCATTTTCACGCCATTATTGAAAACGTTGCACCGGCAGGGGCAGACCTAAGTGTCTGCCCAAACACACCGCCAAACGAATCCAGACCATTGGCCGAACGTAATCAATTGGGTGAGCACATAGGTTCGCCCCTGTATCGCGTGGTGCAATGGTTTAAAACAATGACGACAAATGAATACATCCGTGGGGTAAAAACAGAAAATTGGCCACGGTTTAACGGAAAATTATGGCAACGCAATTATTGGGATATTATAATCCGGAATGAAAAATCCAATTCCAGAATTTCCAATTATATTATCAATAACCCAGCCAAATGGCAGGAAGATAAATTCAGCCATAAATGACAAAAATAACAAAACAGGATAGAGGAGAACAGAACAAAGTAATCAGAACCGAACCGAAGTAAACCGAGCATAAAATAAAGAATTTTGCTTTTTAAACTTTTAAAATCCAATTCAAAAAACAGTTAATCAAATTTCAAAAGATAGATTAAATCACCTAAAAACAGAAGAATTTAATGAATTTAGGAAATGTGAGTTATTGAAAAAAATAGCTCTATGTGGAATATAGTGGGTAATTAAGAATATTTAATCAGGTGTCCGGTCGAGCGCAGTCGAGACCCAATGACCTTTCGACTGCGCCTGCCTGCCAGAGGCACGACAGGCAGGCTCAAGGTGACATTTTCATTAAACAACATGTTATGTTTACCCACTACAAATCATATAGAGCCAAAAAAACAGATAAGAGGGCAATATGAAAACTTAAAAACTCGATTTGTATTACAACCAAAAAACACTGCTTATTTTCCGCCCTGCTATTCTTACGTACACGTTAAATATGCATATCTAAGTACTGAAAAATATATCTGATAATCAATGAATTACAAGACAAAATTCAATAGTATTTTAGTCTGTAAAATCATAAGTATCTGATTTAAAATCACAAAAAAAATCCAGTCTTGATTTATTAAAGCATATATAATCA